>JAGRKQ010000107.1 GCA_020442235.1 Hyphomicrobiaceae bacterium
ATCGACGCGCAGCACATCGACCAGTGAAGCGATCTCGCCCTCGCTGACGAAGGGGCGCACGCCGTCATGAATCAGAACCAGGTCGGAATCGCTCAGGGCCTTCAGCCCCTCGAACACCGATTCCTGCCGGGTCGCGCCTCCGGGCACCGGCGCACGCAGCTTGTTGCCATGCGCGCAGCGTTCGGCAGCATCACGGTAATGGTCCTTGTCATCGGGATGAATCACGCACAGCACATCGGTGATGAGCGGATGGGACAGAAACCGGTCGAGTGTGCGCGAAAGAAGCGGCAGGCCGCCGACAGGCCGGAACTGCTTCGGCAAGCCGATGCTCTTGACGCGCGCACCACGCCCCGCCGCAACCAGGAGGGCGGCCACCTTGAAGCCGGGCAGAGTCAGCGCATCGCTCATGGGTTCCGCTTTACCATGCCTGCGAAAATGGTCCAGCCGTCCCTGTGGCCAGCAAAGCAATGCGACTGGACTGGAAGCACAAAATATGAGCACGCTCTTTCCATGAGCAATTCCTTGTGGACCAGCACGCAACCCCGGATCGGACCGGTGACCTTGCCCGGAAGGGCCATGCTTGCGCCCATGTCCGGCGTCACGGATCTTGCCTTCCGGCGCATCGTTGCCGGCTTTGGCGCCGCCCCGGTCGTATCGGAAATGGTTGCCTCGGAATGGCTGGTGGAGAACGACCCGGAAGGGGCATTGCGGTCCGCGGGTGAAGGCCTTTCGCCGCACATCGTCCAGTTGGCGGGATGCGAAGCCGAATGGATGGCAGAGGGCGCAAGACGGGCCGAAGCCGCCGGCGCCGATATCATCGACATCAATATGGGTTGCCCGTCTCGGCGCGTGACCACCGGCTATTCGGGCTCGGCTCTGATGCGCGATCTCGACCACGCCATCCAGCTTATCGAAGCGACCGTTGCCGCCGTATCCGTGCCGGTTACCGTCAAGATGCGCCTTGGCTGGGATGAAGGCTCGATCAATGCGCCGGAACTGGCGCGCCGTGCCGAGGCTGCCGGCGTTCAGGCCGTGACCGTGCATGCGCGCACACGCTGCCAGTTCTATAAGGGCAGGGCCGACTGGACAAAGGTGCGCCCCGTGCGCGAGGCCGTCGCCATCCCGCTGATCGTCAACGGCGACATTCTCGATGCCGAGGATGCCGCCAAGGCACTGGACGAAAGCGGCGCCGATGGCGTGATGATCGGACGCGGGGCACAGGGGCGGCCGTGGATCGTCTCCGCCGTCTCGCAGGCGCTTGCCGGACACCCGGCTGCCGCCTTGACCATCACCCCCCGCGACATGGTGGCGGCGCATTACGAGGGCGCCCTGTCGCTCTACGGGGCGCAAGGCGGCATGCGCATCGTGCGCAAGCACCTCGACTGGTATCTGCAAAGTCTTGCCCCAGGCACGCCGGCGAACGAAAAGCGCGCTCTTCTGACGTCGCTCGATCCGGACGCCGTGCTGTCGCTCATATCCCGGATTTTCCCTGTGTCCGCCGAAATCGGCGCCAGCGAGGACAGGAGGCACGCGGCATGACCGATGCAGTCCGCAGGCCCGCCCCATCTTCCGGCGAGGGGATTTCGCGCTCGCTGCTGAACGCGCTGCCGCATCCGACCATCATGGTCGACCGGCGCAACCACATCGTCCACGCCAATGACGCCGCCGAGATGTTCTTCCAGTCGAGCGCTTCAGTGCTGGCGCGCTATCCGCTCGATCATTACGTGCCCTTCGGCAGTCCGGTGCTGGCCGTGCTCGATCAGGCGCGCCATGCGCGGTCGCCGGTTACCGCCTACCGGGTTGATGTCAGCAATCCGCGCCTTGGCTCGGAAAGCATCGTCGATGTCTATGCAACGCCGGTTTCCGATTTCGAGGGACATCTCGCCGTCATGTTCCAGGAACAGACGATGGCGGAACGCATGGAGCGGCAGTTGACCCATCGCACCGCGGCGCGGTCGGTTTCCAGCCTTGCCGCCATGCTGGCGCATGAAATCAAGAATCCGCTCTCCGGCATTCGCGGCGCAGCGCAACTCCTGGAAACATCGGTCGAGGACGAGGACCGGGCCCTCACCAAGCTGATCACCGATGAGGCGGACCGTATCGTCAAGCTGGTCGACAAGATGGAGGTGTTTTCCGATGAGCGCCCCATCGAGCGCGAGGCCGTGAACATCCACACCGTTCTCGATCACGTGAAGCGGCTGGCGCAGTCCGGCTTTGCCCGCCACATCCGCTTTGTCGACAATTACGATCCGTCGCTGCCGCCTGTCTTTGCCAACCGGGATCAACTCATTCAGGTCTTTCTCAATCTCGTCAAAAATGCCGCCGAGGCAATCGGACCGGCCATGGATGGCGAGATCGTGCTGGGCACCTCCTACAAGCCGGGGGTCAGGCTGTCGGTTCCCGGCACGGCGGAACGCCTCATCCTGCCATTGGAGTTCGTCGTGCGCGACAACGGTCCGGGGGTGCCGGACGACATTGCCGCGCATCTGTTCGATCCCTTCGTGACGACCAAGGCCAATGGCTCGGGCCTCGGGCTGGCGCTTGTTGCCAAGATCATCGGCGGCCATGGCGGGGTGGTGGAATGCGAAAGCCAGCCAAAGCGGACGATCTTCCGCATCCTGATGCCCGCCTACAATCCAATCGGCGAGGAGGCCTGATCCATGCCCGCTTCCAGCAAGATCCTCGTTGCCGATGACGATGCCGC
>JAGRKQ010000108.1 GCA_020442235.1 Hyphomicrobiaceae bacterium
GCCGGCGGCGGCGGCGGTGGCGGATCGCAGCGGTGATCGTACCAGCTGATGCCCTCGAAATTCACGCCGTGAAAGGTCGAGCGTGCCGAGGTGTCCATCCACGCCATCTGCGTCCGGCCGTTGCCGATGTTGACGGTATAGCGATAAGGGACGATGGCAACGCGGCCGTCGGTCAGGTTGTCCTGGCCATCGAAGATGATGTCGACGAAATCGCCGGCCGCTTCACGCAGGGCATCCATATGCCGACGCATGGAGCCGGTGACATCGAGCACCAGAGCGATTTCGGTGTAGCGCGATTCGTTGGTGGCAACCGACGTCACGCCCCAGTCGATGGTCCTGAAGCCAATGACCTGCATGATCGTGGTGTCGATCTGCCCATGCAGATTGACTCGCAGGGTGCGGCGTTCGGCATCGATCTCATAAGTGTAGGGCATGCCGGCATATTCGGGCGGCAGGTTCGCGTCGAGATAACGACGGATCGTGTCCTCAACGACAGAATCGTCGAAGCGCAGCATGCGCGTGCCGGCGAGCGCTGCGGCATCCGCGGCCATGAGGGCATGGCTGCGCGCTTCCTGAACCCGCGAGTAGTCGATCGCGGCGGCGACAAGCCCGATCATCGGAATCATCGCAAGACCGAAGATCAAGGCGACGTTTCCGCCTTCCGCGCGCTGGAAGCGCGACAGCGATCCGAGCGTGACGGAATCGGAGCCGACGCTGCCTTTCAGGCGATCTTTGAGTTTCCGTTTGAACATGGGCATTCCCTGCATTCCGTTGGATGACCGAGATTGCCCAAAAAACAATGCGGACCCGTTAATTTGATCAAAGAATCGCTTTAGAAAAACTTTCTTAGAATTTTATACAAAGGAGATTTGCTTCTCGCTCCATGTGGAGTAAATAACAGTTCTATGATTTTTTAAGGTTAATTTTTGCACTTGCAGTATTTGTGCAATGCGGGATGGGTTTATTTTTTCCGGACGCATGCGCCCTGACCTGCGGCCTGCATCGTGCTGCCGGGCAGCCATGCGTCAGCGCACTTCGCTCTTTCCACCGCTTTGATGCAAGCTATAGTCCCAGCGCCGCAGGAGGCGGCCTTTTAAACGGATTCTGCCTTGTCCCCTCTGCGCCAAGTCCTTCTGATTGTTGTCTTTGCCGCTGTCGCCGGTGGTGGATGGTCTGTTTACCGCGGTTATCTTGCGCCGGCTCCTTCGCAGACCGCCGCCGCTGGTGGGCCACGCACCGCTGCGCGGGCAATCCCGGTGGAAACGGCTCGGGTGGAGCGGGCGGTGCTGCGCGATACGGTGGAGGCCGTCGGCACGACGCGCGCGCTTCGCGCGGTCGACATCGTGCCTTTGTCTTCCGGCCGCCTGACCGCGCTCACCGTCACACCCGGGATGGAAATCGCCGAAGGCGCCGTCATTGCGCAGCTGAATTCGGCCATCGAGGCCGCCGCGCTCGCCGAGGCGGAAGCACGTCTGCGCGAGGCGGAACTCGCCATGGAACGCGCGCAGGCCCTGCGGCAGTCGAATACGGTTTCGCAGGCAACCCTGCTGCAGGCCGAGGTCGCGCTGGCAACCGCGCAGGCGGGGGTGGATCAGGCCCGCCAGCGCCTCTCCGACCGCACGGTTGTTGCGCCTTTCACCGGCGTTCTCGGCCTTGCCCGCGTCGATGCGGGCGCGCGGGTGACGGAACAGACCATTCTGACCACGCTTGACGACATTTCCGCCGTCGAGGTCGAGTTTCAGCTCTCCGAAACCCTCATCGGCCGGGTGGCCATCGGTCAGAACGTGGAGGCGAGTGCGGCGGCCTTTCCGGGCCGGGTTTTTGCCGGCACGGTCATCAGCATCGACAGCCGCATCGACCCGGCATCGCGCGCCTTCCTGTTGCGCGCGCGCCTACCCAATCTCGACCGCACGCTTCCCGCCGGCATGTTCATGCGTCTCAGCGTGGTGATCTCGGAGCGCGAGGCACTGGCCGTTGCCGATGAGGCGGTCGTGCTTCAGGCCGGCGAAGCGATCGTCTACCGGGTCGAGGAGGATGTCGCACACCGCATCGTCATCACGCCGGGCGAGCGCCATGACGGCCTTGTGGAAATTCTCGGCGGACTGGACGAGGGCGACGAGATCGTGCTGCGCGGCACGCAGAGCCTGCGCGACGGGGCGACGATCCGGCGTGCGGGCGAGGGGCAGGCGCGACCGGCCGGTGCTGGCGCCCAGCCCGCTGCATCCTCGCAGGGCAGCTGAGCCATGGTGCTTTCTGATCTTTCGATCCAGCGTCCGGTTCTGGCCATCGTTGCCTCCGTTCTGATCGTCGTCTTCGGCGTGGCGGCGCTGCGCGGCCTGCCGGTGCGCGAACTGCCCGACATCGACACGGCGGTGGTGACCGTCACCACCACCTATACCGGGGCCAGTCCCGAGGTCGTCGACAACGACATCGTGCAGTTGATCGAAGGCGCGGTCGCCGGCATCAGCGGCGTGGAAAGCATCACCTCCGATGCCCGCCGCGGGCGCGGGCGCACGGTGATCGAATTTTCCGTCGGGCGTGACATCGACGAGGCGGCCAATGATGTGCGCAATGCCGTCGCCCGGGTGCGCTCGCGGCTTCCCGAGGACGCGGACGAACCGCAGGTGGTCAAGGCCGACAGCGACGCCGATCCGGTGATGCGCCTTGCCGTCATCTCCGACCGCATGACCGCCAGCGAGATCACCGACTATCTGGAGCGGGTGCTGGTCGACCGCTTTGCCTCGCTCGATGGCGTGGCCAGCATCGACATCTTCGGCGCCCGTCGCCCGGCGATCCGGATCTGGATCGACCGGCAGGCGCTGACCGCGCGCGGCCTGACGGTTGCCGATGTGGAATCGGCGATCCGGCTGGCCAATGTCGAATTGCCGGCGGGCGAGATCGAATCCGATACGCGCGAACTGACCGTGCGTCTCGACAGCCGGCTTTCGACGCTCGCCGCCTTCGCCGAAACCGTGATCGGCGAGGTCGGCGGCTATGCGGTGCGGCTTTCCGACGTGGCGCGGGTGGAGCCGGGCTCGGAAGACGACGACACCATCGTGCGCGCCAATGGCGTCGAGGCGGTCGGCATCGGCATCACCCGGCAGGCGCAGGCCAACACCATCGAGATTTCCGAGCGCGTGCGGGCCCTGATCGAAGAGATCACGCCGACGCTGCCCGAAGGCATGGTCATACAGGTCGGGTCGGACGATGCGATCTTCATCGCCGCCTCGATCCGCGAGGTGCTGATCGCGTTGATGATCTCGCTGGTGCTGGTGGTGGCGGTCATCCTCCTGTTCCTGCGCTCCTGGCGGGCGACGCTGGTGCCGGCGGTGACGATCCCGGTGGCGCTGATCGGCTGTTTCATCGGCATTTCGCTGCTCGGCTATTCGCTCAACGTGCTGACGCTGCTGGCGCTGCTTCTGGCCATCGGCCTCGTCGTCGACGACGCCATCGTCGTTCTGGAGAACGTCAAGCGGCGCATCGATCTGGGCGAATCCCCGCTGCTTGCCGCAACGCTCGGCACCCGCCAGGTGACCTTCGCGGTGCTGGCGACGTCGGTGACGCTGGTCGCGGTCTTCGTGCCGATCTCTTTCCTGGAGGGCCAGGCGGGGCGGCTCTTCACCGAATTCGGCTTCGTGATGGCGATTGCCGTGGTGATTTCCACTTTCGTGGCGCTGTCTCTGTGCCCGATGCTGGCCTCGCGCATTCTCAAGCCGGCGCGGCGCGGGGGCGGCAAGGGCGATGATGATGGCGATGCCGGGGCGGTCGATGCGGATGAGGCGGTTGCCGATTCCGCCATCGGGCGCGGCTATCGCCGGCTGGTGGAAGCCTCGATCGGCATGCCGCTGGTGGTGCTGGCGGTTGCCGGCGTTGCCGCCGGGGCGAGCCTTCTTGCCTTCAATTTTCTGCCGCGCGAACTCACCCCGCGCGAGGATCGCGGCGTTCTCTTCATCCCGCTGACCGCGCCGCAGGGGGCGACCATTGCCGTCACCGACCGGGAGGCGCGCCGCGTGGAGCAGGCGGTCGCGCCCTTGCGCGAAGACGGCACGGTGCGCACCGTCTATTCGATTGTCGGGCCGGGGGGGCAAGGCAACCGCGCCTTTGTGGTGCTGAGGCTTTCCGAGTGGGACGAACGCGACACCGGGGCTGGTGATGTCGTGCGCCAGCTCATTCCGGTTGTCAGCGGACTGACGGGCGCGCGCGGGTTCCCCGTTTCCCCGGCGGGGCTCGGGCTTCGCGGTTCATCCAATCCGCTGCGCATCGTGGTTGGCGGACCGAGCATTGTCGAAGCGGTCGAATATGCCGAACTCCTGCTGGAGCGCGCCGAAGCCAATCCGCGCATCCTGTCGCCGGAAATCGATTATGAAGAGACCCAGCCGCAGATCGACATCACCCTCGACCGGGCACGCATGGACGATCTCGGCATTTCCGTGCAGACGGTGGCGGCAACGCTTCAGGCGCTCTTCGCCTCACGCACCGTTTCCACCTATCTCGAACGCGGACGCGAATATGACGTGATCCTGCAGGGCGAACGCGACGACCGTCGCTCGCCGTCCGATCTTGCCTCGGTGTTCGTGCGCGCCGGGAACGGCACGCTGGTGCCGCTGTCGAGCCTTGCGCGGTTTTCCGAAAGCTCCGCAGCGCCGCAGCTCAACCGCGTCGACCGGCTTCCTTCGGTCACCATTCAGGGCGCGCTGGCGGAAGGCTACGGCCTTGGCGATGCGATTGCCTATATGCAGGACGAAGCGCGCACGTTGCTGCCGCCCGATGCGCGGGTTTCGCTGTCGGGACAGTCGCGCCAGTATCAGGACACCTCCGCAGGCGTTGCCGTCACCTTCGCGCTCGCCCTCATCATCGTGTTTCTGGTTCTGGCGGCGCAGTTTGAAAGTTTCGTCGATCCGGTCGTGGTCATGCTTTCGGTGCCGCTGGCGCTGGCCGGGGCGATTTATGCGCTGTTCTTCGCCGGATTGTCGCTCAATCTCTATTCCCAGATCGGCATCCTGCTGCTCATCGGGCTGATGGCCAAGAACGGCATCCTCATCGTCGAGTTTGCCAACCAGCTGCGCGATGAAGGCAAGAGCGTGCGCGATGCGGTGATCGAGGCGGCGGTCCTGCGGCTCCGGCCCATCGTCATGACGACGGTTTCGACCATCTTCGGTGCAGTGCCGCTGGTGATCGCCAGCGGGGCGGGGGCGGAAAGCCGCATCGCCATCGGCACCGTCATCGTCGGCGGGCTGGCCTTCGCGCTGGTGCTGACGCTCTTCGTCACGCCGGTGCTCTACGACCTGATGGCGCGCTTCACCACGCCGCGCGGCGAGATCACGCGGCGGCTGGAAGCCGAACTCAAGGGAACGGCGACGCCGGCGGAGTAATCGGGCAACCGTTCAGGAAGCGCTGTCGCCGCGGGTGCGGCGGACGGCATCGGCCCAGAGCGCAAGACGGGTCTGCCGGTCGGCCTTGCTCATCTGCGGTGAAAAGCGCCGCTCGGCCTGCCAGTTGTCGGCGAAAAGATGCGGCGGCGGACAGAGGCCGGCCTGAAGCCCGGCCGCATAGGCCGCCCCGAGCGCGGTCGTTTCCGTCACCCTTGGCCGGTCGACCGGCGCGCCGAGAAGATCGGCGAGACGCTGCATGGTGAAATCGGACGCGGCCATCCCCCCGTCGACGCGCAGGATGGTGTCGCCGCCATGCGGCCAGTCGGCCTGCATGGCCGCCATCAGGTCCGCCGTCTGGAACCCGCTGGCCTCCAGCGCGGCCCGGGCGATCTCGGCCCGGCCCGTTCCCCGCGTCATGTTGACAAGGCTGGCGCGCACATCCGGATCCCAATAGGGCGCGCCGAGCCCGACAAAGGCCGGGACCATCACCGTCCGGTCGGCAGGATCGGCCTTCGGGGCAAGGTCGCTCGCTTCCCCGGACGAGGCGATGATGCGAAGCGTGTCACGCAGCCATTGCACGGCGGCGCCGGCAACGAAGATCGAGCCTTCCAGCGCATAGGTCACGGGCCCGTCGAGCTGATAGGCGATGGTGGTCAGAAGGCCGCTGGTCGACAGGGGCGCCTCAAGCCCGGTGTTGAGGACGGCAAAGCAGCCGGTGCCATAGGTCGCCTTCATCATGCCCGGCTGGAAGCAGGCCTGGCCGATGGTGGCAGCCTGCTGGTCGCCGGCCATGCCGCGAATGGCGATGGCCCCGCCGAAGACATCTGTGGCCGTGACGCCGAAATCGGCGGCGCAGGGTTTCACCTCGGGAAGCAGCGCCATCGGGATCCCGAGGGCCGCGCACAGCCGCTCCGACCATTGCCCCTGATGAATGTCGAACAGAAGGGTGCGTGCGGCGTTGGTGATGTCGGTGACGTGTGCCTTGCCGCCGGTGAGGACGAAGGCCAGCCAGCTGTCGATGGTGCCGAAGGCGAGGGCCCCGGCTTCGGCGCGCTCGCGCGCCCCGGACACGCTGTCGAGGATGTGGGCGATCTTGGTCGCCGAAAAATAGGGATCGAGTCTCAGGCCGGTGCGCTGGCTGACGAAGGGCTCGAGCCCCTCGTTCTTCAGGCGCTCGCAGAGAGGGGCTGTGCGCCGGTCCTGCCAGACGATGGCTCTGTGGATCGGCCTGCCGGTGGCCCGGTCCCAGATGACGGTCGTCTCGCGCTGGTTGGTGATGCCAATGGCGGCGATGCCGGTTGCCGCAACGCCGGCCTTGTCCATCGCCTGCCGGGCCACCTTGATCGTCTTTTCGGCGATCTCCTGCGCGTCGTGCTCGACATGGCCGGGTGCGGGGAAATGCTGGGTGAATTCTTCCTGCGCGATGGCGACCGGCGCGAGTTTGTCATCGAAGAGAATGGCGCGGGTGGATGTCGTCCCGGCATCGAGGGCAAGGAGGTGGTTCGTCATGCTGCCGTCCCCTCAATCCAGCCTTCGACAAGCCGGCGATCTTCATCTGTGGCGATCAGGCCGAGATGGCTGCGCCGGTCGAGAATGTCGTCAACCGTGAGGGCAAATTCCTTCTCCACCAGCCAGCGGACCTCGCGTTGTGAAAGGCCGCCGCAGGCGAGCGGACCGGGCGCATCCGCGTCATGCCCCTCGCCATCATGCCCAGCGCCGATGACGTCGGGGGCCTCGGTGCCATAGGCGGCGACAAGGCGGGCGCGCCGATCGCCGGCAAGGGCCGGGGCGCGGCTGTCGAGCAGGGCGAGCACGGCGGCGCGTTCCTCATCGCCCGAAAAAGCGCCGGGCAGGCGGGCATTGCGGGTCCAGCCGGCGGGCTTTCCCTCGCGTGCGGGCAGAAGCGGCGTCAGCGTGTCCGCAACCTCCTCGGCGAGGCTGCGGAAGGTCGTCAGCTTGCCGCCATAGACGCTGAGCAGCGGCGGGCCGTCGCGGTCGAGATAAAGCCTGTGTTCGCGGCTGGTGGTGCGCGCGGTGCCGCCGCCTTCGTTGATCAGCGGGCGCACGCCGGCAAAGCGATGCACGATGTCTTCCTCACGCAGCGGCACGGCAAGATAGCGGTTCGCGGCGGCGCAGAGATAGCGGACCTCGTCCTCGGAAATCTCCGGATCGGCGGGATCGCCCTTGTGGTCGATATCGGTGGTGCCGATGAGGGTGAAGCGGTCCTCATAGGGGATGACGAAGACGATGCGCCTGTCGGTGTTCTGGAGCAGCAGCGCTTCCTCATGGGCGCCGATGCGCGGCACGACGATGTGCGATCCGCGCACCAGACGCAGGTGCGCCGGCGGCGGCAGGCCAAGCGCGTCTTCGATGAAGCGGTCGGCAAAGGGGCCGGTGGCGTTGACGAGGCACCTTGAGGTGAATGTCGCCTGCGACCCATCCGCCAGACGCGCGGTGATCGACCAGCCTTGCGGGCCTCGTGCCGCCGATAGGACGCGGTGGCGTGTCAGGATCGCCGCGCCGTGACGGGCAGCGTCGCGGGCGACCGCCACCGTCAGGCGTGCGTCATGGGTGCGGGCATCGGTGTAATGGAGGACGCTTCGTGCCGGCCCGGATTTCAGGATGTGGGCAAGGGGATGGCCGGCAAGCGACAGGCTGCCGGATCGATGCGCGCGCGCGGGCCTTGCCAGAAGATCGTAGAGCCAGAGGCCGAGCCGCAGGATGAAGCGCGGCCGGTTGCCCGCTGCCTGCGGGATGACGAACCGCAAGGGATGGACGAGGTGATTGGCACTTGCCAGAAGCCTTTCGCGTTCCTGAAGGGAATCCTTCACCAGCGCGAGATCGCCGAGTTCCAGATAGCGCAGCCCGCCATGGATCAGCTTGCTCGACCATTGCGAGGTCTGGCTGGCAAGGTCGCCCTGCTCGAGAAGCGCAACCCTGTAGCCTCGCCCGGCAAGATCGCGTGCAATGCCGGCGCCATTGATGCCGCCGCCGGCGAGGACGACATCGAAGGGCGAATCAGGGGACGAAAGGGGGTGCGTCATGGTTCCGTCATTGTGGCCGAGGCAGGAAGGGCGGCCAAGACGCCGGAACCCGCCGG
>JAGRKQ010000109.1 GCA_020442235.1 Hyphomicrobiaceae bacterium
CTCGGTGGCGGGTTTTTTGCCCTGTCACCCTCGCCGATGATCTATGACGCGGACGTCACAGGCTTCTGGACCTATCCGCCGCGCACCCTGCGCCCGGTTCATCCGGCAACCGGAAAGAAGGGGCCAGCAGGCGGGTTTGCGGTTGCACCTGTGGCGACCTGGAACACAGACACACGCGATTTCGAGGCCGGTGTCGGTGCCAGCAAGGTGTTCGCCAACAACAATATGCTGTTCTTCATCAATGCACGCACCGACATGCCGTTCTCTTCGGAACGCGAAGTCAGCGTGAATTTCGGTGTCGTGTTTTCCGTCAATGGCTTGGCGGGATCTGGTCTCGGCAAGGTCGGCAAAGTGGCCGGAAAGGCACCGACCCTGCCGTCCATGATCGCCAAGGGCGCGCTGACCGTCGGCTCCGAGGCGCTCGACGCTTCCAAGGATTACGCCAATGTCTGGTATGGTCCGCTCTGGCGGGGTGAGGCGACGTTCGATGACAATGGCAACGTCGTCAGCCTCACCGTAAACGGCAAGACCGTGAATATTGATGAGATGATGGCAGCAGGTGAGGCGCTTCTGGGCAAGGAAGCCGAAAGCGATTCCCAATTTCCCGTCGAAGGGCTCAACCCCGAATTTTACGGCCCCTGATCGCGGTTAACGCAGATCGTGCATGCCCGCCGTTCCCGAGCGGTGGGTTGCCTTGCCATGTCTTCGGGAAAGGACATGTCTTCGGGAAAGGAGCGTCTTGGGAGCGCTGCTGCACAAGCACGCCCGTAAGACGTCTTGGGAAAGTCAGAATTCTTGGGAAGAGTGGCTCCCCGGGCCGGACTCGAACCAGCGACCCAGCGGTTAACAGCCGCTTGCTCTACCAACTGAGCTACCGGGGAACGTGAGGACGCCTATAGCAACACCGATCTTGCTTGTGAAGCCCCGCGAGACAAAAGCTGATTGTGTCCACGCCACCTGATTTGCCCCGCATCCGCAAGGCCTTACGACGCTGGTATCGGAGCGCATTGAAGCACAGGTTTCAACGCATCGCTCTCGGGACCGGATTTCTTCTGGGAGGGCTTCTGGGATTCCTGCCGATTCTCGGCTTCTGGATGATTCCGATCGGCCTGGTTCTGCTGGCGCCGGGCTTGCCGGCGTTTCGCCGCATGCGGCGAAGCATCCTGCGCCGATTGACCCGCCATCAGGATTGAGGCGGGCTGAATTTGCGCCGCCCCGGATATGGAAAACAGCTTGAATAACAATGCATTGAAGGAAATCTGGAGGCCTCGCCCGGAATCGAACCGGGGTGCAAGGATTTGCAGTCCTCTGCGTAACCACTCCGCCACGAGGCCTCAACGCTTCGTTTATGAGGGAAAGGACTTGCAATCAAGTGGGCGGATCGGGAGTCTTAACGCAAAGTTAACGGCTGTGCTCGACGGATCGCCAGCTTGTGCGCGAGGCGCGAGTGGACTACCAGACTTGCAGAACGGCGCGTTTTTCAACGGCCGACAGCGACAATCTTGCCAAGCTTTCGGGGGCAGAGAGCATGACCGACTTTGAAGCGCAGCGCGTCAAGATGGTGGACGGGCAGATCCGCACCAATTCCGTCACCGATCACCACCTTCTGTCGGCCTTTCTGGCAACCCCGCGCGAGCGTTTCGTCCCCGCGTCCCTGCGCCACCTCGCCTATACCGATCAGGACATTCTGATCGGCGGGGCGAGCGGCCGTGCGTTGATCGAGGTGATGCCGCTTGCGCGCCTCATTCAGGCTCTGGAACTCGGCAAGGACGACGTCGTGCTCGATGTGGCCTGCGCCAGCGGCTATTCCACCGCGATTCTCGGCCAGGTCGCCGGCTCCGTTTTGGGTGTGGACAACGATGCGGATCTTGTGGCCCGCGCCACCGAGATCCTTGCCGAAACGGGCGTCGACAATGCCGTCGTTGTGGAAGGCGATCCCAAGGCCGGTCTTGTCGATGAGGCGCCCTATGATGGCATCCTGATCGGCGGTGCCGTGGATGCCGTGCCCGAGGCGATTCTGGCGCAGCTCAAGGACGGCGGCCGTCTGGCAACCATCGTCGGGCGCGGCGGTTCGGCCCGTGCGACGCTGTTCGTGCGCGACGGGGACACCGTATCCTCACGGTTCCTGTTCAATTGCGCGGTGCCGATGGTGCCGGGTTTTGAAAAGGCGCCGGCTTTCGAGTTCTGATCGAAGAAGCTGGTTCGCGGCGGGTCGCAGGCAGGTGAACCGCAGGTTCATTGTTGCCGAGGCGTCGCAGTATCACAGGAAGCGATGCCGGCAGGGGCCTTGCGGCTTTCAATCCAGGCACGATGGGTTAAACCTTCGTTAAGAGATGCGGCGGGCTCGGCCTTTTGGCCTTGAGCCATGTCGATGGTGTTTTGCGCATTCTGGAAGGTTGCGTCGCGATGACCGGCAAGACGTCCTTGTTGGGCCCCTTGAACATGAAGCTTTGCGCTGCGTTCGCGGCTTTGGTGCTGGCGATGCTTGCGCCATCCACGGCCAGCGCCGAGACGCTTTACGGTGCTCTGGCACGGGCCTACCGGACCAATCCCAGCCTCAACGCCGAACGCGCCACGACCCGCGCCACGGATGAAAACGTGCCGCAGGCGCTGGCCGGTTACCGGCCCACCATCACCGCTTCCGGTGAAGTCGGTGTGGCGGCAACCCGCACCCGCACCTCTGTCGGCACGACGAATTCCACCATCACCCCGGCGGGCGTGTCGCTGACCGTGCGCCAGCTTCTGTTCAACGGTTTCCGCACCCAGAACGGCGTGCTGCTTGCCGAAGCGCGGGTTCTGGCCCAGCGCGCCAGCCTCGACAATGTCGAGCAGAACGTCCTCCTGGCCGCGGTCGAGGCCTATGTCGGCGTCATCCGTGACGGTGCGATTCTCGATCTGCGCCAGCGCAACGTCGCCTTCCTGGAAGAGCAGGTGCGGGCCGCGCGCGAGCGCTTCGAGGTGGGCGAGGGGACGCGCACCGACACCGCCCAGGCCGAAGCGCGCCTGGCTTTCGCCATCGCCCTTGTCAGCGCTGCCCGCGCGCAGTCGACGGCAAGCCGGGCGATCTACCGCCAGATCATCGGCGTTGATCCGCAGACCCTGTCGCCGGCGGAATTGCCGATGCGGCTGCTGCCGTCTTCGCAGCAGGCCGCGCTCGATCAGGCGCTCACCACCCATCCGGCCATCGAGGCTTCGCGGCATTCTGTCGATGCCGCGACCTATTCGGTGGAAGTTGCTGAAGGCGCCTTGCTGCCGACGGTCAGCCTGGAGGCGACCGCCGCTCACAGCTGGGAGCCTTCCGCCGGCGTTTCCGCCCGTGACAGCCTGACAGGCTACCTGCGGTTTTCCGTGCCGATCTATCAGGGCGGCGCGGCGACCTCGGCCGTGCGTCAGGCAACCGAGACGCTCGGGGCGGCCCGCTTGCAGCTCGATGTTGCCCGTGAACAGGTGCGTGCCGCCGTCATCGCCGCACATGGCGGGCTCGTTTCCGCCCGCGCGCAGATCGAATCGGCACGGGCCCAGATTGAAGCGGCCCAGCTTGCCCTCGACGGCGTCATTGCCGAGCGTGAGGTTGGCCAGCGCACCACGCTGGAAGTCCTCAATGCGCAGGAAGAGCTTTTGAACGCGCGCATCACCCTCGTTTCGGCGGAACGCGATGCGGTGGTGGCCGGCTACACGCTGGTTGCCGCGCTCGGGCGTCTTTCGGTCGGCGAGCTCGGGCTTCAGGTCGAGCGTTACGAACCCGAACAGCACTACCGGCAGGTCCGCGACCAGTGGTATGGGCTGCGCACCCCGGACGGGCGCTAAAGTCGCAGGCCCAGGGGCTTTTCCATCCACAGCGAAAACGTGAAGCTCTCTGCGCCTTGGTGTAGGCTCAAAGCGATAACGATTCGTGTTCCGCATGCCTGCGGTGTGTTGCGGCGGGCTGAGTGGCGAGGAGGGTGACATGGCCAACAGTGGGGCCGCCGCCGAACCGTCAATGGAGGAGATTCTCGCCTCCATTCGCCGCATCATTTCCGATGATGGCCCGGACGATGCAGCCGAAGCCTCGGTGGAGGAAGAGGCGCCGGAACCTGAGGTGGAAGCCCAGGACGGCATGAGCGAGGAAGACCTCGACGCGCTCTTTGCCAATGCCGACGGCAGCCCCGAGCCCAACTTCGACGAGCCGGAGATGGAGGCCGAGGAAGACGTTCTCGAACTCGACGCCGCGCTGATGGTCGAGGAAGAGCCGGCCGAAGAGGCTCCGGCTGTCGATCCTTTCGACGCGCTTGAGGATGAACCGCATTTCGACCCGGACAGCATTGATGCGTCCGAACTCGATGACCTCGTCGATGCCGATCAGGATCTCGATTTCGCCGATCCTTCGATGATGGCTGCGCCCGAGCCGGCTTACGAGGAACCTGAGCCGGAACCGGAACCGATCGTGCGGGCGGTGGCCCGCCAGGTGGCCGAAGAGGCGCCGCGGCTGCTGTCGCCGGCCGCCGATCAGGCCGCTTCCGCCGCCTTTGCCAATCTTGCCTCGACGATCCTGTCGAACAATGCGCGCACGCTGGAAGATCTCGTTCAGGAGATGCTCCGGCCGATGCTCAAGTCCTGGCTGGACGAGAACCTGCCGGTTCTGGTTGAAAAGCTGGTACGCCAGGAGATCGAGCGCGTTGCGCGCGGCGGCCGCCGCTAGCATCTTCTTCCTCAACGCGCTCGCATGGGCCGCTTCTGCCGGCCGGCGGGCTGACGCCGGTTGACAGGGCCGCGCCTTGCGCGCTTAACCGCCCCGACTGACCTTCTGCCGGTGTTTCGATGCTTGAAAAGACTTTCTCCCCCGCCGACGTGGAAAACCGCGTGTTCGAGGCCTGGATGCAGGCCGGAGCCTTCAAGGCCGGTGCCGGCGCACGGGGCGGCAAGCCCTATACGATTGTCATTCCGCCGCCGAACGTCACCGGTTCGCTGCATATGGGCCACGCGCTCAACAACACGCTTCAGGATGTTCTGATCCGCTTCGAGCGCATGCGCGGGCGCGATGTGCTGTGGCAGCCGGGAACGGATCATGCCGGCATCGCCACCCAGATGGTGGTGGAGCGCCAGATGGCGGCGCGCGGCGAGCCCGACCGGCGCGACATCGGACGCGAAGCCTTTCTCGACAAGGTCTGGACCTGGAAGGCTGAATCCGGCGGCACCATCGTCAACCAGCTGAAGCGCCTCGGCGCCTCCTGCG
>JAGRKQ010000110.1 GCA_020442235.1 Hyphomicrobiaceae bacterium
GTCTGCTTGCCGGCATTGATGAGATCGGGGTCCTCGTCGCCCTCATAGGGGAAGGGGCCCATGCCGAGCATGCCGTTTTCCGACTGGAGCGTCACGGTGACACCGTCGGGAATGAAGTTCGGAACCAGCGTCGGAATGCCGATGCCGAGGTTCACATAGGTGCCATCCTGAAGCTCGCGCGCGGCGCGGGCAGCCATCTGATTGCGGTCCCAGGCCATCACGCGGTCTCCTTCTTGCGGGTGGTGCGCTGTTCGATGCGCTTTTCAAACGAGCCCTGGATCAGGCGGTGCACATAGATGCCCGGCAGGTGGATGTTGTCCGGGTCGAGCGAGCCGGTCGGCACGATCTCTTCCACTTCCATGATGCAGACCTTGCCGCACATCGCCGCCGGCGGATTGAAGTTGCGCGCCGTCTTGCGGAAGATCGCATTGCCCGTCTCATCGGCCTTCCAGGCCTTGACGATGGCAAGATCGGCGACGATCCCGCGTTCCAGGATGTAGGTCTCGCCGTTGAAGTCCTTGTGTTCCTTGCCTTCGGCGATCACCGTGCCAACGCCGGTCTTGGTGTAGAAGCCGGCAATGCCCGCCCCGCCGGCGCGCATGCGTTCGGCAAGCGTGCCTTGCGGGTTGAACTCGATCTCCAGCTCGCCGGAAAGATACTGGCGCATGAACTCGTCGTTCTCGCCCACATAGGACGAGACCATCTTCTTGATCTGATGGGTGTCGAGCAGGATGCCGAGGCCGAAGCCGTCGACGCCGCAATTGTTCGAGACGATGGTGATGTCCTTGACGCCGGTATCGCGCAGCGCCGTGATCGTGTTCTCCGGAATGCCGCACAGCCCGAAGCCGCCGGCGGCGATCGTCATGCCGTCGAAGGTCAGCCCTTCCAGCGCCGATGCCGCGTCGCTGTAAACCTTGCTCATGTTGGCCCTTTCATCCTTGCCGCGGCGCGGCTTCGCATCGCAGCACATGCCGCGCACCGGCGCGCATTTGAGAGGGCATGCGCTTCCGGGTCAAGCGCATCCTAAGGGGAAAGCCGGATTGGGCGTGCCGCATCGCCTGTGACCTTCGACACTGAACCCTGGCTGAACATCTGTTTCAGCTTCGGCTCAGGGCGTCGGTGGCTTCATCGCGCCATGGACGGCGCATCGCGGCGAGATTGCCGGGTGCGAACGGGACGATGAAGACCTGAGAAGACGAGAAGGACCACGATGATGAACCCGATCCTGAAGACCCTTGGCCTCGGCCTGGTTCTGGCCTCCGCCGCCCTTGCCGCGCCGGCAACGGCCTCGGCCGAGACCGTGCTGCTCCAGTCCGTGCAGAACGGGCGCTATGTCGCGGCCGGCCGCGATGGATATCTTGCCGCCAACACCGATCAGGGCGCCCGCGCCCAGGGGCTGGAACTGGTCCGGCTCGAAGGCAACCGCGTCGCCTTCCGCGATCCGGCTTCGGGCCGCTTCCTGCGCGCCGGCGTGACCGGATCGACGCTTCTGGCCGTCGGCGCGCCACACATCCGCGGCTGGGAGACCTTCGAGATGCGCCGCCTCGGCGGTGGTCAGATCGCCCTGCGCTCGGTTCAGAACGGACGCTATGTGCGCGCCGGCGTCGGGCGCGGCGCCCTGCTGGCGGCTGTCTCCGAGCGCGTTGCCGGCTGGGAGACCTTCCGCCTCGTGCCCTTCGATGCGCGCGCCGAGGCCCCCCGGCCGCCGCACGAGGAGCGCCCGCGTGACGAGCGTGTGGATCTCGCCGGGTCCTACCGCGTCATCGCGGTCGCCAATCCGGGCGGGCGCGGCGTCGAGCGCCTGGAGCGCAGCCTGTCGCGCGGCACGCAGGTCACCATCCAGCGCGGCGGCGCCTTCTCCGGCACGGTCGGCTGCAACCAGTTCAACGGCGAGATGCGCCAGCGCCGCGGCGGCGTGACCATCGGCGACGTCATCACCACCCGCATGTGGTGCCATGACCGGCGCGGCGAAGTGGAACGCTGGATGCTCGACCAGTTCCACAATGTCCGCCAGGTGGCCCGGCGCGGCTCCAGCCTGTGGCTTCAGGACGAGGCCGGACGCACGCTGGTGGAACTGCGCGCACTCTGAGCGGTCCCAGACCGCAGCAGCCTGAAAAAGAAACGGCGGCTCCATCGGGCCGCCGTTTGCTTGTTTCGGGTGCTTGCCATCAAAGCGGCGGTTTGGGAACCGCCGGGCCGGAGGTGCGCGGCAGCTCGCTGACCCTCAGGGTGACATCGGGAAAGCCGACATCGGAAGGGTGCTCGAAGGTGCCGACCCAGATGTCGTATTGGCCTTCCAGCGGGGTGGTGAAGACGATTTCAGGGTTGAGATCGTTGCTAGAACGGTCGTCGTTGCAGAACCAGCGGCCGTCCGGCTGGTTGATGACCAGCGTCGTATCGGCATTGCCCTCGACGAAGAAGCGCAGCATCTCGCCGCCGTCGGTGTCGATGGTGAGGCGCACATCCGGCGCCTGGGCGATGAAGCCGGCACAGCTCGGCCCGACGGCGCGGGCGCGCAGTTCGCCACCGGCCTGGATGGCGAAGGACAGGGGATCGGGCGCAAAGCCCGAAGTCACCGTCTCGTCGAAGAAGGTCGCGGCCAGCGAAAAGTCGGGAAGCTGGCGCAGGTCCGCGACCTCGGTCTCGCCGGCAAGGGTCGCGCGGATGAACTCTTCATAGGCGGAGACGCGCGTGTAGGTGGAAAAGCGCGTGCCTTCCATGTCGCAGAGCGTGCCGCCGGAAACGAGCCCGATCTGCACCCATTCATCGCCATCGCGCACCTGCAACGGCCCGCCGCTGTCGCCCGAACAGGCGTCGATCAGCTCATGCGTATAGCCGGCGCATATGGATTCGGGATTGTTGAACTGGTCGCACTGGGCGTTGTCGACGATCGGCACCGCCGCCGCCATCAAGACGGGCGAAATCTCGAACTCGCCGGTCTGGCCGGTGATCGGCTCGCCGTTCTTGTTCAGTCCAAGCTCGCGTGTCAGCGGATGGTCGCCCCAGCCGGAAACGACCGCCTCCAGCCCGCGCTGTTCGTAGCGGGCCATGTCCGCCGGGGTGGCGAGGCGCACCGGCTGCACCGGGATCGGCTGCGCCAGACGCAACAGCGCGATGTCGTCGCCGCCGACGCCGCGATAATCGGGATGGGCGTAGATCGTCTCGATGTCGACGACGCGGCCGCCTTCCAGAAGGCTGGTCGAGCCGTAATAGACCGCAATGGTGCTGGGATCGGTCGGCACCAGATCCTCGATGCAATGCGCCGCCGTCAGCACCCATTGCGGTGCGATCACCGAGCCGCCGCACATATGTCCGCGCATGCGGTCGGGCGCGGCAACGCGAAACAGCGTCACCATCCAGGGAAAGGTGGCGATGTCGGTGACGCAGCCGCCGGCAACGCGGCCGTCGTCGCAGAACTCCTGCGCCGAAGCGGGTGCTATGCCGGGGCCGCCCATCGGCGCGGCAACGGGCGCAGAGAGCGGCAAGGCAAGGCACAGGGCGGCAAGGCCTTTGTGCAGCCGGAAGGAAAGGGCCATGGTTTCGTCTCCCCCTTGAGGTGCCGCGCTCAGGACGGCGGATCGTTCACATCGGGACCGGCCGGAAAGGCGGGATGCTCCGGCGCGGCGAGGATCTGGGTCAGATAAGGTTGTTGCGTGCCGCCGGACCGCGCAAGCACGTCCTGCGACACCGCATGGATGAAGCGGGTCAGCGAAGCCTGCCCATCATCAAGGGCGGCGATGACCGCGCTGGCGAAGGGGCCGGTCCCGCCCGCGCCATCTGCGGCGATCTGGCCGGGTGCTGCGGCATAAAGGATGCTCATCGCGCCGCCTTCCGGCGCGACGATGTCGCTTGCCGCCGCCGGAGAGTGTCCGGCGAGCGCATTCGCCCGGCAGGCATCGACAAGGATGAGGCTGTGCACGTCCTGCCGCGCCGCCAGCCGCTCGGTCAGGAAGCGCAGCGCCACGGCATGGGCGGGAAGATCCTCGCGCCGGGCGATGGCCGCGTCATCGGCGGGCAGAAGATAGCTCGCCCCGCCGCTCGCCAGCCCGTGCCCGGCGATATAGACGACCGCCAGCGCGCCATCGGGAAGCGCGCGGGCAAAGCCGCGCATCGCCGCCAGCATCTGCGCGCGGTCCGGATCGGTGATCGCGCCGCCGCCATAAAGCGCATAGCCCTCGGCAGCGAGGGCATCGGCGATGGCCTCTGCATCGGCGCGCGCGCCGGAAAGGTCGCGGGCGCGCTCATAGCTGTCGGTGCCGATGACAAGCGCCATGCGGACCGGCTCCGCCTGCGCAGGCGGGCAGAACAAAAGGCCGGCACAGACGGCCAGCACGAAAACGCGCGCCGTCCGCGCCGGGGCCTGCCCTTCGCGCCGCGTTCCAGAAAGGATGCCCCGCACCATGCGAAGCCCGCTCTTGCCCATATGCCGTGTCCATGGCCCTGCCTGAAGCGTGCGCCTTCGGGCAGCTCCGCGTCCATGATGGAAACCGCTTCGCCCCGCTTTGCCAAGGGGGCAAAGATGACGGTGCCAGTCATGCCCCTTTTCGCGCAGGGCCAATCAGGCCGCCGTCACGTTCGGACCGTGCCCTTTCCACGTTTTTTTGCCAGCAAACCATTTGCGCCGGACGCTGTGCCGGCTAAGACCGCGTGAGTGGGAAACAGGACGAGGCGGGAAGGGGATGCTCCGGTTCATCTGGGTGAAGATGCTGTCCCCGCTGGTGCGCCGTCCGTCGCTGTTGCAGGTGGCGGCCCTGCCATGGCGCCGCCGCAAGGGGCATCTGGAGATCCTGCTCGTCACCTCGCTCGACACCGGATCCTGGATCCTGCCGAAAGGCTGGCCGATGGGCGGGCGCGACGCCGCCGGGGCGGCGGCCGAGGAAGCCTGGGAGGAAGCCGGCGTGGAAGCGCGCGGCCTTTGCGCCGAACCCCTCGGCCAGTATCGCTACACCAAGCGGCTGAAGGGCGAGGTGCCGATGCGCTGCGCGGTCGATGTCTATCCCGTCGAGGTCGCCAGGCTGCACGACGCCTATCCGGAAAGCGCGCGCAGGCGGCGGCGCTGGATGACCCGCCAGGAGGCCGCAGGCGCCGTCTCCGACCGCAGCCTGAAACAGTTCCTTCTCACGATGCCCGACCTTCCCGAGGGTGGCGGGCAGAAAATCCCGTAAAGCAAGGCGAGAACCCGTGCCGAGACAAGACGAACGCTATCACTGGAAGACCCTCGACAAGGATCTTGGCCGTCTGTCGCGGGTCGAATACGCCACGATGTATGTTTCGCGGCCGCTGGTCGGGATCGGCATTTCCTTCGTCTTCGTGATCCTGGCCGCGATCTTTGCCGCCAGCATCACCGGCCAGGTGCCGGGCGCTTTTCTCGTCGTCATTGCGGCGGCCTTCGGCGCCTATATGGCGCTCAACATCGGCGCCAATGACGTGGCCAACAATGTCGGCCCCGCGGTCGGGGCCAACGCGCTGTCGATGGCCGGCGCCATCCTCATTGCCGCGGTCTGCGAAAGCGCCGGCGCCCTGATCGCCGGCGGCGATGTCGTCTCCACCATCTCCAAGGGCATCATCACGCCGCAGAGCGTCGCCGAGACGTCGATCTTCATCTGGGCGATGATCGCCGCGCTGTTGTCCGCCGCCATCTGGGTCAATATCGCCACCTATCTCGGCGCACCGGTCTCCACCACCCATTCGGTCGTCGGCGGCGTGATGGGCGCCGGGATCGCCGCCGCCGGCTTTTCCGCCGTCAACTGGCCGACCATGGGCGCGATTGCCGCAAGCTGGGTGATCTCGCCGCTGCTTGGCGGCGTGATCGCCGCCGCCATGCTCGCCTTCATCAAGACGACGATCATCTATCGCGACGACAAGATCGCCGCCGCGCGCCTGTGGGTGCCGCTGCTGATCGGCATCATGGCCGCCGCCTTTGCCACCTACATCGCGCTGAAGGGCGTCAAGCATCTGGTGCGCATCGACATGGCGAGCGCGCTTCTCATCGGGGCTCTTGCCGGCGGGGCAAGCTGGCTCGCCGCAAGGCCCTATATCGCCCGCAAGGCGCAGGGGCTGGAAAACCGCAACAAATCGCTGAAGGCGCTGTTCTCGCTGCCTTTGGTGCTGTCGGCGGCGCTGTTGTCCTTTGCCCACGGGGCGAACGATGTCGCCAATGCCGTCGGCCCGCTCGCCGCCATCGTGCATGCCCAGGGCACCGGCAGTTTTGCCGGCAGCGTGGCGATTCCGGGCTGGGTGATGCTGATCGGCGCGGCGGGCATTTCCTTCGGCCTCGTGCTCTTCGGGCCCAAGCTCATCCGCATCGTCGGCAACCAGATCACCAAACTCAATCCGATGCGCGCCTATTGCGTCGCGCTGTCCGCGGCGATCACGGTGATCGTTGCCTCCTGGCTCGGCCTGCCGGTCAGTTCGACCCACATCGCCGTGGGCGGGGTCTTCGGCGTCGGATTCTTCCGCGAGTGGCATGCCGAAAACCGCGCCCGCAAGCTGAAGGCCGAACGCCCCGCCGGAAAGCGCATCGCCGCCGAGGAGCGCACCCGGCGCAAGCTCGTGCGGCGCTCCCACTTCATGACGATCGTCGCCGCCTGGGTGGTGACGGTGCCGGCGGCGGCCGTTCTCTCCGCCGTCCTGTTCTTTATCATCACGGCGATGGCGGGCGCCTGAGCCCGGACCGCTTCAGGGAAAGCGGCGCGTCATCACCGGCAGCGTGACGACATCGGCAACGCCTTCGACGCGGGCGATGGCATCGCGGATCGCCTGCAGGCGGTCGAGAGAGGGGGCGGACACCTGAAGCACCAGGTCGATGTCGCCGGCGACCGAATGGCCGGTGTGAACGCCCTCGATGGCCGCGATCGCCGGCGCCACGGTGGAGCACTGCCGGCTGTGCGTCGTCACCAGCATGAAGGCCTGCAACCCGTGCTCCTCGGGCACCTCGATGGTGAAGGCGGCGATCACTCCGTCGCGCCGGAGCCGGGTGACCCGTTCCTGAACCGCCGAGACCGACAGGCCGAGCCCGGCGGCAAGCGCCTTCAGCGGCTGCCGGCTGTCGGCGCGCAGCATGTCGAGAAGCTGGCGGTCCTTGTCGTCCAGTGAGCGCATCATCGTCCTCAGCCACGCCGGAGCGGAAATTTTCCGGGTCCGGCCGGAAATCGGCCGGAAGCATCCATCCGCCCGCCGATCTATAGCTTGGGGGCAATCAGGAGAACACCATGCTTGTCCTTTGGCCCAATTGTCAGCTTTGCGGATGCGACCTGCCGCCCGATTCCGGCGAAGCGCTGATCTGCTCGATGGAATGCACCTATTGCCGCTCCTGCAACGCGGCGACGCTGCACGATGTCTGCCCCAACTGCGGCGGCAATCTCGAATCCCGGCCGATCCGTCCGAAGCTGGAATACCGCCCCGGCGAGGGTCTTGCCCACAATCCCGCAGGCACGCAGCGCAAGATGACCCGCTACAGCGCCGAAGAGATCATCGGTCTCTCGGCACGGCTCTCCGGCATCGCGCCGAAGGACCGGTAAAGAGGCCCTGTGGTCCGGACCCTTGCCGGTCCGGCTGGCGCCTGAAAGGATGGGCGCTTCGCAGCAGGCCCGGGGCCGGTGATGCAAGATGCCTTCTGGACGGCGGGTTTTCCGGTTCTCGCGGCGGTGTTTCTCGCCACCATCGTCGAGATCGTGGAGGCTTTCACCATCGTGCTCGCCGTCGGCACGACACGGGGCTGGAAGCCGGCCCTTGCGGGAACGGCCGCCGCGCTCGGTGTCCTTGCTCTCGTCGTGCTGGCGCTCGGGCCGGCTTTGGCGCTGATTCCCATTCACCTGTTGCAGCTTGTCGTCGGCGTGCTTTTGCTGCTGTTCGGTCTCGGCTGGCTGCGCAAGGCGATCCTGCGCGCGGCCGGCGTTCTGGCGCTGCATGACGAGGATGCGGCCTTTGCAAAAGAGACCGCCGCCCTGGCGCGGCGGGAGGTGTCGCAAGGCTTGATGCAAGGGTCTGAGGAAGCCTCGCCGGAAGACGCCATGGCTTTCATCGCCGGCCTCACCGCCTTCAAGGCGGTGCTTCTGGAAGGGCTGGAAGTCGCCTTCATCGTGGTTGCCGCCGGCGCGGGACACGGCCTTCTTCTGGAGGCCAGCCTTGGCGCATTGGCGGCAACGGTTCTGGTGCTCGCCGTCGGCCTCATCCTGCACCGGCCACTGTCGCGGGTGCCGGAAAACGCGTTGAAATTCGGCGTTGGCGTGCTTCTCGTCGCCTTCGGGGTGTTCTGGACGGTGGAGGGGCTGGGCGGTGAATGGCCCGGCGGCGAACTGGCGCTTGCCGGCCTTGTCGCCTTCCATCTTGCCGCCGCGCTGGTCCTCGTTCGCCTTGCCGCCCGGCGCCGCGAAAGGAGCCGGATATGAGCCTCCTCAGCGATGTTCTCGGTGAACTGAAGAAGATGTTCTTCGCCGATCTCGGTCTGACGCTGGGCGCACTGGCCGCCGTCGTGCTCGTCGGGCTCGGGCAGGGATGGGCGGTGCTGCCCGACAGCGCGGCCGGTCCCGTTCTTGCGCTTCTGGTGCTTACGGTTCTCGCCCGCGCGGTCCTGAAGCGCTAAGGTTGTTCCTCGCGCCCCTTGCCGATCCTGCGCATGCGTTCGGACATGGCGTTGAGGCCGCGCGCTTCCAGCGCGCGGACAACGCCGGAAAAATCCTCAAGCTCGCGGTTCTGGCTGAGCTTGGCCTTGGCGATGACGCCGCCGATCTCGATGCGCAGCGCAACGATCTTGGCCAGCATCGATGTCATGTAGTCGGCCGGCGCATCGGCCATGCGCCAGGCATCGGCGCCGTTGGTGGCCCTTTCGTGCCGCGCGGTCAGCAGGGACACCGCGCGCCGCTTGTCCTTTTCCGCGTGCGACCAGCGCAGCGTGCCGTGCACGTGCACCACCTGGTAGTTCCAGGTCGGCACCGCCTTGTGGGTTTCGGCCTTCGAGGGGTACCAGTTGGGGCTGACGTATGCCTGCGCGGCGCGGAAGATCGCCAGCACCGGCGCGTCGTCGGGGATGTCGGCATGCACCGGATTGGCCAACGCCACATGGCCAACGAAGCCCTCGCCGTCGCGCAGAAGCGGCACATGGTTCGCGTCGAGCCCCAGCGCGGTCTGCGCGACCAGCGCGGCAAGCGGATGATCGTGCATCAACCGCTCGATTTCGGCGGTGTCGGTTTCGGCGAAATGGGCGGGGTTGTACATCAGGACTCGCAGGGGTGTTGTCTGAGCGTGGCGCCGGGCGGCAGGGTCGGGGCGAAGCGGTCGAGGGCGGCGCGGAGATCCCCCTCGCGCGGGCGGTCGATCAGCCAGAACGAGACCGTATCCGATGCCGCGATCACCCGCGAGGTGGTCAGTGTCGCGACCCGGCACCATTCGGGCGGGATCGCCCCCTCGAAGGCGATGTCGTAGATCATCGCATAGGTCGCGCGACCTGCCGTCAGGCTGCGCACCGTTTCGACCGTGCGGCCCTGTTCGGCCGTCAGCCGGCGCGCCTGTTCGGAACCGAGGCCCCACAGATCAAGGACCGGCGTGTCATTGCGCCAGGCGACCCAGCCCAGATCGTTGACCGCCACGGGTTCGGGGAAGAACTGGGCGCTGAACCGGTGCATCTGGTGCTGCTGCTCATCGATCGACTGCGCGGCAGCGGGGGTCTGCGACAGCGTCGCCGCATAGCTCCAGCCAAAGACGGCAAGCAGGGCCAGGGGTGCCACGGCGGGGCGGCGCAGCTGCAACAGGTAGGCGGTGATCGCGAGGGCCACGGCATAGACCTCGTACCGGCCGAACCAGCCAAAGCGGCCGACCAGCAGATGCGCGACGATCGCCGCCAGCGCCGGCCAGACCACCGCGTTTCGGGCGCGATTGGGCCGGACAAGGGCCAACAGCGCCAGCAGCGCCGCCAGCGCCGCCAGAAGCATCCCCTGAAGGGTACGCAAGCCGAGGATGGCGTTGACCGCCAGCGCGGTCAGCGCGCCCTGCCCGTCCGCCTGCATCGCCGCGGCGGCGGTCTGCGACTTGACCATGACCGACGAGGGCAGCAGCGGCAGGTCGAGCGAGATCATCGTGCCGACATAGCCCGCGGTCAGCGCGAGGAGACCCACAAGCGCGGCCAGCGCCATGCGCCAGCGGCCCATCGCGGCAAGCGCCAGTGTCGCGGCAAGCGCCAGGGCATAGCCTTCGAACCGGATCGCCGGCGCGAGGAGCAGAGCGGCGAAAAGCCAGCCGGGGGCGCGGCCGTCGCGGGCGCTCTGCGCGAGGCCCACGAGGATCGCCACCGAGGCCGCCACATGCAGCGGGTGCTCCATGCCGGTCAGGGGCAGCGCGAAACCGTTGACCGCCTGCACCAGCAGCGGGGCCGCGACCAGCGCCGAGCCCGGGCGCCCGGCCCCGGCGGGCGACAGGGCACCCGCCATCAGCCACACCGCCCCCCCCT
>JAGRKQ010000111.1 GCA_020442235.1 Hyphomicrobiaceae bacterium
TCAAGGCGCTCTACCTGCCGAAGCTTACGTCCGGCGAATGGACCGGGACGATGAACCTCACCGAGCCGCAGGCGGGTTCGGATCTAGGGGCGTTGACCGCCAAGGCCGAACCGGTCGGCGATGGGACTTATAAGATCTTTGGCACGAAGATCTTCATTACCTACGGCGATCACGAGCTGACCGACAACATCATTCACCTGGTGTTGGCGCGTCTGCCCGACGCGCCACCGGGCACCAAAGGGATCTCTCTGTTCCTGGTTCCAAAGAAGCTTGTCAATGAGGATGGCTCTTTGGGTGAGCGCAATGACGTCGTCTGCACCGGTCTTGAAGAAAAGCTCGGCATTCATGCGAGCCCGACGTGCGTGATGACCTACGGCGAAAAGGGCGGTGCGACCGGCTATCTTGTCGGCGAAGAAAATCGCGGCCTCGCGACCATGTTCATCATGATGAATGCGGCGCGCCTTGCGGTTGGTGTGCAAGGCGTTTCGGTTGCCGAGCGGGCGACGCAGAGGGCGGTCGAATACGCAAACGAACGGCGGCAGGGCAAGGCGCTTTCCGGCGGGGGTTTTCCTGCGCCAATCGTTTATCATGCCGACGTGCGGCGGATGTTGTTGACGATGCAGGCGATGACGCAAGCCGCGCGTTCGATCTGCCTGGTGACGGCGCGCGAAACGGATATCGCCCGACTTGCCGAAGATCCTCAGCGCCAAGCCAAAGCGCTGGTGCGGGTAGCGCTGTTGACGCCAGTCGCCAAGGCTTTCTCGACCGATATCGGATGCGAGGTCGCGTCGCTTGGCGTGCAGGTTCATGGCGGTATGGGCTTCGTCGAGGAAACGGGGGCGGCTCAGTATTACCGCGATGCGCGCATCCTGCCGATCTACGAGGGCACCAACGGCATTCAGGCCATCGATCTCGTCACCCGCAAGCTGCCGCTTTCCGGCGGCGCAACGGTCAGCGCCGCGATCGAGGACTTCCGCAAGATCGCGGTCGCGGTGTCGGAGAAGAACGCCGCCGAATTCGGCGCCACCGGCGACGAACTGGAACGGGCCGTGACGGCGCTTCAGGAAGTGACGAAACACCTCCTGGAATCGGGGGCAAACGATCCGGCGGCGCTTCTGGGCGCGGCAACGCCCTATCTCAGGCTCTTCGGCCTGACGGCGGGTGCGGCGCTTCTCGCCCGCGGCGCGCTCAGTGCCGGCACGCTGGAGGCAACGGTCTCGGCGCGCGTCTTTGCCGAGCACTGGCTGACGGGTGCCGAAGGCATCGCCCGCACCATCCTGCGCGGAACGGCGGTTATCGGCGCCGATCTTGCCGACCTGCGCATCGCATGAGGCCGGCCATGGATGCGATCACCCGCGAAAAGGACGGCCCGGTCCAGATCCTGCGGTTCAACCGCCCGGACAAGAAGAACGCCATCACGGTCGCAATGTACAAGGCGCTGGACGAAGGGCTTGCGGCCGGCGAACAGGACGAGAACGTCAAGGTGCACGCCGTTCTCGGCGTTCCCGGCGCATTCTGCGCCGGCAATGACATCGCCGACTTCCTGATGGCGGCGCAAAAGGGCACTCTTGGCGAAGAAGTGCTGGGCTTTCTGCGCCGTCTGGTGACGCTCGACAAGCCGATCGTCGCCGGGGTCGACGGGGTTGCCGTCGGCGTCGGCACCACCATGCTCATGCATTGCGACATGGTGCTGGCAACGCAGCGGTCGCTGTTCAAGACGCCCTTTGTCGATCTCGGGCTCGTGCCGGAAGCGGCCTCCAGCCTCGTCGCGCCCCGCCTCATGGGCCACGTGCGCGCCTTCCAGCTTCTTGCCGCCGGCGAAGCGATGGATGGCGCCGGCGCGCTGGCGAGCGGTCTCGTCAACCGCCTGGTGCCGGAAGCGGACCTGGAAACGGAAACGCTGAAGCTTGCGGCAAGGCTCGCCTCCCGCCCCGCAAATGCGCTGCGCACCGCGCGCCGCCTCATCAAGGGCGATCCTGCCGACATCCTCGCCCGCATCGACGAGGAAGCGGAGCATTTCAGGTCGGCGCTGAAATCGCCCGAAGCGCAAGCCGCATTTCTCGCTTTCATGAGCCGCAAATAAACGGCCGGATCAGGAGACGCCCCATGGCAAGCCTCAAGGACAAGACCCTCTTCATCACCGGGGCAAGCCGCGGGATCGGCCTGGCCATCGCCCTGCGCGCAGCGCGCGATGGTGCCAACATCGCCGTTGCCGCCAAGACGTCGCGGCCGCATCCCAAGCTGCCCGGAACCGTCTTTTCGGCCTGCGAGGAAATCGAGGCTGCGGGCGGCAAGGCCCTGCCCATCGTGCTCGACGTGCGCGAGGAAAAGGAGGTCGCGGCGGCGATGGACAAGACCGCCGAAACCTTTGGCGGCATCGACATTCTCGTCAACAACGCTTCCGCGATCCAGTTGACGCCGCTGGAGATGACCGATGTCCGGCGCATGGACCTGATGCTCGGCATCAACACCCGCGGCACGCTGGTCGCTTCCAAATTCGCCATTCCGCATCTGGCGCGGTCCGGGAACCCGCACATCCTCATGCTGTCGCCGCCGCTCGACATGAAGACGAAATGGTTCGCCGGCCACACGCCCTATTCGATTGCCAAGTTCGGCATGAGCCTTGCCGTGCTCGGCCTTGCCGGCGAGCTGAAGGGCAAGGGCATCGGCGTCAATGCGCTGTGGCCGCGCACCACCATCGCCACCAGTGCGGTGAAGAACCTGCTCGGGGGCGATGCCTTGATGCAGGCGAGCCGCACGCCGGACATTCTTGCCGATGCCGCCCATGCGATCTTCACCAGCCCGGCGCGGGAGCTGACCGGCCGGTTCATCATCGATGACACGTTCCTTTTCGAGCGCGGCGAGCGCGATTTCGACAAGTATCGGGTCAATCCGGCGCTGCCGCTGCAACAGGACTTTTTCGTTCCCGACGACAGCGAGCCGCCGGTTTCGCTCGGGCCCGTGGCATGACGGTTTGCGCGTTGGGGATAAGCTGCTAAGCCTTCGCGACCCACGCACAAGGAGGCAGCCCCATGGTGTTCGACAAGGTGTTCCGCAACGCGGTTGTGGTCAATCAGGACGGCACCGGGGTGCGGGACATCGCCATCAAGGATGGCAAGATCGCCGCAATCGGCTCGATTGATGCAGCCAGCGCCGGCACGGTGATCGACTGCACCGGGCTCCACATCCTGCCCGGCGTCATGGACACGCAGGTGCATTTCCGCGAGCCCGGCGCCGAGCACAAGGAAGATCTCGAATCCGGGTCGCTCGCCGCCGTGATGGGCGGTGTGACCGCCGTCTTCGAGATGCCGAACACCAACCCGCTGACAACCAGCGAAGCCGCGCTTGCCGACAAGGTGGCGCGCGGGCGCCACCGGATGCACTGCGATTTTGCCTTCTGGGTCGGCGGCACGCGCGACAATGCCGACAGCGTTGCCGAACTGGAACGGCTGCCGGGCGCGGCGGGCATCAAGGTGTTCATGGGGTCCTCGACCGGCGATCTTCTCGTTGAAGACGACGAGGGCGTGCGCCGCATCCTGTCGAATGTGCGCCGCCGGGCGGCCTTCCATTCCGAGGATGAGTTCCGCCTGCGCGACCGGCTGGGTGAGCGCGTTCCCGGCGATCCCGCCTCGCATCCGGTCTGGCGCGACGAGGAAGCGGCCGTCCTTTCCACCACCCGGCTTCTGGCGCTCGCCGAGGAAACCGGTGCGCGCATCCATGTCCTGCATGTGTCGACCGCCGAGGAAGTGCCGATCCTTGCCCGCTGCAAGAACCACGCCTCGGTCGAGCTGACGCCGCATCATTTGACGCTGAGTGCCGACGATTACGAGCGGCTCGGCACCTATCTGCAAATGAACCCGCCGGTGCGCGACAAGCGTCACCGCGCGGTGCTGTGGCAGGCGATCTCCAGCGGCATTGCCGATGTCTTCGGCTCCGACCATGCCCCGCACAGCCGCGCCGAAAAGGACAAGCCCTACCCGGAAAGCCCCTCCGGCATGCCCGGTGTGCAGACCCTCGTGCCGGTGATGCTCGATCACGTGGCGCGCGGGCGCCTGTCGCTGGAACGCTTCGTCGACATGACCAGTGCCGGGCCGCAGCGCCTCTTCGGCATAGCCGGCAAGGGCCGCATCGCCGTCGGCTACGACGCCGACCTGACGGTCGTTGACCTGAAGCGCCAGACCGAGATCACCGACGACTGGATCGCCTCCAAATGCGGCTGGACGCCCTATGCCGGCATGACGGTGATGGGCTGGCCGGTCGGCACGGTGATCCGCGGGCGCAAGGTGATGTGGGAAGGCGAATTGCAGGCCGCGAGCCTTGGCGAACCGGTGGTCTTTTCCGAAGCTCTGCCGCGCCGGTGAGGTCGCAAGGCCTCAGTCCCCGGCGATGAAATAGTGCCAGGTGCCGTCCGGTCCGATGCCGACGCGCCAGAAGATATAGGCCCCGAACTGACGCATGGTCTCCAGATCGGAGGCCGTGACCAGCGTCAGAAGCTGCACCGTCTGCGAGGGCGACAGCGCCTCCAGCGGCCATTCGGCAAACCAGGGCCAGACATAAAGCTCCTGATCGGTGCCGGGATTGATGCGCACATATCCGGCATCCAGAATCTCGGTCAGAACGGCAAGGATTTCATATCCGTCCGCATCGCCCGAAGCGTTCTTCAGGAAGACGATCGGGTCGCTGATCTCGCCATAGGAAAACAGCGGCGGCAACTCGTTCGATTCGATCACCGGCCGCAGGGCCTCGATGTCGCCGGTCACGGCGGCGCGCAGGATCGCCGCCCGCATGCGCGCAACCGGTTCGGGAAGCTGTGAAAGATCGAATTGCGGCAGGGGCCCTGCCGCCTCTGCTGCAGGGGCTTGCGGCGCATCCGTTGCGCCGGCTTCCCCGTCAACCGGTTGGGTGTCTTCGACTTGCGGGCGGATCACCTGCGTTGCGACCGGCCGTGTCGTCTGGGCCTGCGCGGAAGGCGCGGCCGCAAGACCCAAAAGGGCGAGCGTCATCAGCCCGGCGACATGGCCTTGTGCCCTTCGGTGCGGGCCTCTAAGTCCTTTGGAAAGGCACCGGAAAACGGAGTTCTCTGCGGCCAATGGAATGGGTCCTGTTTGCCATCGGTCTGGGGATGGGCGTCATCGTGTCCGTGCCGGTCGGTCCCGTCAATGTGCTCTGCATTGATCGGGCGTTGCGCGCCGGCTTTCTGGCCGGTCTTGCAGCCGGTCTTGGCGGAGTTGTGGCCGATGCGGTTTTTGCCTCGGCGGCGCTTTTCGGGCTGTCGGCGGTTCAGGGGCTGATCGCCGAACACCAAAGGATGATCGCCGGGGCGGGCGGTCTGATCCTCATCGGTTTCGGGATTGCCATCCTTCGGAGGAAGTCCGGCCCTGCCTGCAGCGACGGCGGCGCGGCCGATCACCTTCATGCGGCGCTATCCGGCTTTCTCGTCACGATCACCAATCCGGGCGCGCTGTTCGGCTTCTTCGCGCTCTATTCCGGGCTCGGGTCCTATGGGCCGGAACCGGGAAACTGGAGCGAGGGACTGGCGCTTCTCGGCGGCACGCTGACGGGCGCAGGCCTGTGGTGGGCCGGATTGTCGGGCATCGTCGCGCGCCACCGCGAACAGATCGGGGCAGGCTGGACACGGCGGCTGAACAGGGTCGCCGCACTGGTGCTCATCGCCTTCGGGCTGTTTCTTCTCGGTGAGCTGGCCTATGCGCTGGCGACCGGGGCCGACACGCTCTCCGTCATCGACCCGCAGGAGCCGTCCTGAGAATTGTCGATGAGGCGCGCGGCTCTCGGGCGTCAGTGCGCCGGGCCGGCAAGCGTGTAATAGCCGCCGCGCACGCCCAGAACGGTCTTTTCCAGCGAGCGTGCCACCGCATCCTCGCCATAGACGCCGACCAGCCGCATCACGGACTGGAACAGCGCCGCCTCGGCGACGCCGATCTCCGACACGCCTTCTTCCTCGGCGGCATCGAACAGCGCGCTGACGAGTTCGATGGCGGCGGTGCGTTCGCCGGTCTTGCCCGGTTCTGCGTTCACGGCTTTTGCGGTTGAGGTTTTCATCGGCCCGATCGGTTTGCCGGCTGCGGGGCAGCCCTGTTGCGATCAGTGATACCACGTTCACCGCCTGAGGCGAGGCGGGGATGAAGGAACGGTTAAGCGTTTCTTTCACGAAGGTTAACGAAGGCGCCGGCATTTGACCGGATCAGCGCCCGAAACGCTCCACAATGGCGCGGGCGAGATCGGCGCCTTCGGACCTGTAAGTAGCGAGCACGGCCCGGCTGTTGCCGGTGCAGCGCGGCTGTGCGGCGACCACGAGGCGGAAGGCGCGGTTGTAGCGGTCGGCGAGCCTGTTGCGGGTTTCTTCGCCGAGGTCCTCGCCCTGCAACAGGGCCTGCATGTCGGTCTCCGCGGAAGGCGCATCGAGCCCGCACAAGGGCTCGAGATGGGCGAGCGTGCCGAGGATCTCCGCAAGGCGCAGGAGATCGGCCTCGAAGGGCGGCGCCGGAATGGCGGTCTGTGCGCCGGAAGGGCCGGCAGGAGCGCAAAGACACAGGAAGGAAAGCACGGCCGCGGCAGCCCATTGCCGTGCCTTGCGTCCCTTGATGTGGCCGGTTGCCATTGCCGGAAGCCTCCGCTAATCCTCGCGAACCGGCGCGACCGTATCTGCGCACTGGGGCGTAGCCAAGTGGTAAGGCAGCGGATTTTGATTCCGCCATCCGTAGGTTCGAATCCTGCCGCCCCAGCCAGAGCGCAGCCGGCTGTTCCGCAGCATGCCGATCATGTTCTGCCGCTCAGGGCTGCGTCTTGGCGGTGATGTAATCCTGCGTCGCCTGGATCATGCGCGCAGCCTGGGTGTTGCCCTGCCAGGTGTCGACGGCATAGTCGACGGCGCCGGCAATCAGCCCCTGCGGCCCGATATTGGGAACGGGCATTGTCCAGCCATTGGGCAGTTCCACCTCACGCATCGGGCCGAAATAGGACCAGGCCTCTTCTGCCAGCGGGCTCGGTGTGGTCTTGATCGCGAAGGTCCCGACCTCGACGGTGTTCTGGCGTTTGTTGCCTTTCGCGTCGATGACATCGACGGGATTGGCGCCGTTGGCCAGCGCCGTGACGAGTTCATCCGGACTGGCCTTGGCCTCGCCGGCAAGCTCGGTCTTCACCTTGACGTCGAGACGCTCGTTGAGCCCGACCGTTGCTTCCGCGCCGGCGGCCGGCTTGACGTAGTAGTCGGCATCCGCGCCCGTCACATCGAAGGTGATGATGTCCCACAGCGAGCCCGCGGCCGGGTCGACGCTGACCGATTGCGTGCGCCCGACCTCGACGCTGAGCGTTGCCTTGCCGGAGACCTCGGCGCCGTTGACGCCCGCGCCGAGCGCCGTGCCCGGAGGAGTGACGCCGGCCTTCTGGTAGTCCTTTTGGTAGACCGTCAGCGTCATGGCCCGCGGGTCGAAGGTGATGCCGCGCTTGGTGCCATACTCGTAGGCAATACCGCCAAGACCGGGGATCAGAACCTCAAGGTCCGGCAGGACGGTCTGAACCACCTTGCCCAGCGTCGACTTGGCCTTGCTGACCTGCCATTCGGCGCTGACCTTGCCGGGGAACAGTGCATCGAGATAGCTCGCGGCAAAGGCGCGCTCTTCCTCCGGAAGGGCCTCCCAGGCCTGCGTGATCGAGCCGGCGGCCGCCCCGGCCGAATTGGCCAGGCTCTGCGGCCAGTTGCGCGGGGTTTCCGGCGGCTGGGGACGCTGCCAGGCCTCGTCCCAGGCATAAACATCGCCGGCTTGTGGCCCGCTCGCCTGTGCTGCGGTCAAGGGCCCCTGTGTGACGGGCGCCGTTTTCGGTTCCAGTCCAACGGCATTGGGATTGCCCGGAACGACGGGATTGGGATCGTTATAGACATAGGACGGCCCGGCCTGCGTCTCTACGCTCGCGGTGCCGTCATATGTGCCGGATGCCGAAAGCCCAGGCACCTCGGTTGAAAGAACCGGTCCGCTCACCTCAAGGCCGGGATCGATGGGTTCGACCGCATAGACGACGGGGGCAGGGAGGACTGCGGGTGTCTCTGATCCGTTGGTGATGATGGGCAGGTAGATGGTCGTTGC
>JAGRKQ010000112.1:0-625 GCA_020442235.1 Hyphomicrobiaceae bacterium
TTCATCGTCGGCCATATCGTCGTCTCTCTGGTGATGAGCGTCGAATTTGCCTTCCATCCACCGCTCTGGGTGCACATTGCGCTCTGGATTCCGATCACGCTGGGTCTGGCGCTGCTTGCGCTGCCGCCGGTCAAGGGCGCTATTATTGCGCTGCAATGGGCCCTGCGGATGCACGGCTTCGGCGGCAGGGAGGAAGCGCTTTGACAACGGCACAAAAACGCAGGCTCCGCCCGCGCGATGCAGCCAGCCTCATCGTTCTTGACCGCGTCGCCGGCGGTTCGTGGCGCGTGCTGATGGGCCGCCGCCGCGCCGATCTCGCCTTCATGCCGGGCAAATACGTCTTTCCGGGCGGGCGTGTCGACCGCACGGACGACACCGCACGCGCCGAGGATGAACTGGAAGAAACCGTTGCGCGCCGCCTTGCCGCTGGTCTCAAGCCGCACCAGTCGCTGCGCCGTGCCCGCGGCCTTGCGCTCGCCGCCGTGCGCGAAACCTTCGAGGAAACCGGCCACTTTCTGGGGGCGCCCTTTGCCGACAAGCCGAGCCGCCACAGCAACTGGAAGCCCTTCCACGAAGCCGGCTACGTGCCCAGGCTTTCCGCCCTGCGCTATCTCGCCCGCGCCGT
>JAGRKQ010000112.1:693-1241 GCA_020442235.1 Hyphomicrobiaceae bacterium
CAGGAGGGTGGCCCTTCGGGTGAGCTGGAAGACGTGGTCTGGGTCGGGCTGGAAGAAACCGAAGCCTTTGACCTCCCGCGCATCACCCATGTGATTCTCGGTGAACTGGCCGAACGGCTGGATGCGCAGGGCGCCGAGCCTTTCGATGTCCCCGTCCCCACCTACAAATTCCTGCACGGCCAGTTCCACCGCACGCTGGTCTAGACGATGGCCGGATCGTCCCTGGAGGAAACCGGCCACTGGCCGGGGATCGTTGCTGGAATCACGCTGATCTCGGCGGTCGGCATCGGTCTGTCTCTGGCCATGCCGCTTCTGTCCTTGACGCTTGAAGCACGCGGCATCTCCGAAAGCTGGATCGGCATCAACACCGCCTTTTCCGGCATTGCCGCCATCGCCGCCACCTTCTTCGTCACGCCTCTCGCCCGGCGCATGGGCATGGGCCGGCTGCTTCTGGCCTGCTCGCTCATTGCCACCCTGTCGCTGCCGGCCTTCCACGTCGCCTCCTTCGTCTGGTGGTTTCCGCTGCGCCTCGTCTTTGCCGGCTCCGT
>JAGRKQ010000112.1:1397-8187 GCA_020442235.1 Hyphomicrobiaceae bacterium
CTTGCCGGAAGCGGCCTCATCGCGCTGTCCACCCTGCCAGCAATCCTGGCCCATCGCGCCGTGCCGGAACTCCGTCAGGGCGGCCACGCCCCCATGCGTTATTTTCTCGCCGCCGCGCCTCTGGCCACCGTCGCCGGCCTCGTTTTCGGCGTGCTGGAATCGGTGACCTTCGCGTTGCTGCCGGTTTATGGCACCGAGGTCGGCATGAGCCCGTCGCGAGCGGCCTTTCTCGTCTCCATCACCGCCATGGGCAATGTCGCCACGCAGATCCCGCTGGGTCTTCTCGCCGACCGCATGGACCGGCGCCTTGTGATCGCGCTCTCCGCGCTCATCACCGCCATCGGCCTTGCCCTGATGCCGGTCCTCGTCGGAGAACCGACGGCGTTCAATGCGCTGCTCTTCGTCACCTTCGGCATATCCGGAGCAATCTACATCGTCGGACTGACCCATCTCGGCGCGCGCTTTACCGGCGGCGATCTTGCCGGCGCCAATGCCGCATTCGTCATGATGTATTCCACCGGCCTGCTGGTCGGGCCGATGGCGGTGGGGCTCATCATGGAGGTGGCCGGGGCCAGCGGCTTTGCCTGGTCGCTGAGCGCGCTGTGCCTTGCCTTTGCCGGCTTTGCCTTTCAACGCCTTCGCGCCAATGCCGGCTGAAGCGCAAAGCCGAACTTGACAGCCCCCTAGAGAATATGGTGACTGCGCGCACCGGCGCGGGGCCAAGGCTCGCGCCCTTTCTTTGTTGGTATCCGGCGGCCTTGTTCCGCCCTCACATCCCGGAGGCTCCGATGGCCAAGGCCACGACGATCAAGATCCGCCTCGTGTCCAGCGCGGACACCGGCTACTTCTATGTCACCAAGAAGAATTCCCGCACCATGACCGAGAAGATGGTCGTGCGGAAATACGACCCGGTCGTGCGCAAGCATGTCGAGTTCCGCGAATCCAAGATCAAGTGATCTGACGCAGACGCGAACACGCTTCACGAACCCCGGCCCCGGCCGGGGTTTTTTGTTGCGCCGGCCATTCCTGTCGGCGCGATGGATGAAGCGGAAAAAACAGGAAAGCCGGCCGGAGGTCTGCGATGAGGAGGCCGTGCAGACTCCGACCGGCTCCCGTTGGGCACGGTAATGTGCGGCGGAACCGGGCCCATGGGGCGTCACATCGTGACGCTTCGGGCACGTTGCAAAGAACCGCCTTCGCTGGCAAGGATAATACTTCGTTAACGGCCCTGTTACGTGGGGTAAAGCAATCGTTTACCTTAAGCCAAAGGGTAAATTACCCTAAGAATGCCCACAAACGTAAACGGACACGGTTATCAGGCAGCGTCGGCGACGACCCGGTTCCGCCCCTGCCGCTTGGCTTCATAGAGCGCAAGGTCGGCACGCTTCATCAGCGTCTCGGGCGTATCCTCGGCAGATTCCACCGTCGCCACGCCGACCGAGATCGTGACGCCGAGATGCTGGCGTCCGCCGGCAACCGGAATCGGCTCGGCTTCCACACGCTGGCGGATGCGTTCGGCGATCAGCATGGCATAGGCCTTGTCGGTGTCGGGCATGACGAGCACGAATTCCTCACCCCCGAACCGGCAGGCCATGTCGATGCCGCGCACCGAACGGCGCAGGCGCTCGCCGAACTCGCGCAGAACATCGTCGCCCGCATCGTGCCCGTAGGTGTCGTTGACCTTCTTGAAGAAGTCGATGTCGGTCAGAAGCAGCGACAGCGGCCGGCCGCGATTGGTCGCCTGGTCGACCAGCGTCGACAGATGGCCTTCCAGATAGCGGCGGTTATAGAGCCCGGTCAGTGCATCGGTGATGGCCATTTCCATGGTCTGCTCGACCGACTCGCGCAGGATGTCGGAATAGCGCTTGCGGCGCACCTGGGTGGCGACGCGCGCCAGCATCTCGTTGGTGTCGATCGGGCGCACCAGATAGTCGTTGACGCCGAGATCGAGGCCGCGCAGCAGGCGCGCATTCTCTTCCGGCTCAACGAGGATCAGCACCGGCAGGTGCCGCGTGCGCTCCAGCGAGCGCAGCTGCGAGCACAGCCGCAGCCCGTCGAAATCCATCAGCGACAGGCTGACGATGGCCAGATCGAATTCCTGGTCGGCGGCGGCAAACAGCGCCTCCTGCGGATTCGGCTCGATGTGCACCGTGTGATGCTTGGCCAGAACCTTGCGCATGCGCTCATAGGACGAAGCCCGGTCATCGACGAGGAGGACACGCCCGCCCTGCCCGTCGGGCATGGCGATCCCTTCGCTGTTCATGCCGATCTGGCGGCTTGAAAGCGCACGCGAGCGCAGCTCGTCGGTCAGCACCTTGAGGCGCACGAGGCTCTTCACGCGGGTCAGGAGCGCAATGTCGTTGACCGGCTTGGTGAGAAAGTCGTCGGCGCCCGCTTCCAGCCCCTGCACGCGGTCGGCGGGCTGATCGAGGGCGGTCACCATCACCACCGGAATATGCGCGGTCTTGGGATTGGCCTTGAGGCGACGGCAGGTCTCGAAGCCATCGAGCCCCGGCATCATCACATCAAGAAGAACGATGTCGACATGGCTGCGATCGCACATGTCGAGCGCATCCTGCCCGCTGACCGCCGTCAGCACATCGAAATATTCCGCCGTGAGCCGTGCTTCCAGCAGCTTCACATTGGCCAGGATGTCATCGACAACAAGAACACGCGCCGTCATGAAACGACATCCTCCCTACGCTTCGCCCAGAAAGGCCCGCACGGTCTCCAGGAACTTCATGACCGTGATGGGCTTGGAGATGTAGCCTTCGCAGCCGGCAGCCCGGATGCGCTCCTCGTCGCCCTTCATGGCAAAAGCCGTGACGGCGACGATCGGGATGTGGCGGAGGGTCTCGTCCTCCTTCATCCATCCCGTGACATCGAGACCGGAAACTTCAGGGAGCTGAATGTCCATCAGCACCAGATCGGGCATGTTCTGGCGCGCAAGATCGAGCGCTTCCATACCGTTCTTGGTGTGGAGCGTCTTGTAGCCATTCGCCTCGAGAAGATCGCGGAAAAGCTTGAGATTCAGATCGTTGTCTTCCACGATCAGGATGGTTTTTGCCATGATCGGTTCCCGGAACATCCCTTAGGCCAGCCCGCACCGGGACCGCCTACCCCTTTTGATTTCTCGGACTTATCGATAGCGCACAAACCTTTCGGAAGAACGAACACAGGCCCCTGGACACGGCGGAGGACGGAATGCAGCGCGATGCGGCCATGGCCCTTGCCCAGACGGTGCTCATCGACCTTGCCGGCGAGACCGAGACCATGAGCCGGTTTCTCGCGCTCAGCGGCATCGATCCACAGAGCCTGCGCCAGCGGGCGCATGAAGCGTCCTTTCTGGCCGGGCTCATCGGCTTCGTCATGGAGGACGAGGCGCTGCTTCTGGCGATCTGCGAGCGCCAGCGCCTGCCTGCGGCCGACATCGGGCGTGCCCGCGATGCGCTGGCCGGAAGACCGCCGGACGATGCGTGAGGCGCAGCGATGAACGAACCGGTCCGGGCGCTGTGCCGGGCCTGCGGGGCAAGGCCGCCGGCAACCACCCGCCACTGCCCCGCCTGCGGATCGCGGCGCCTTCTCATCCACGACGAGATCGACCGCCTGTGGCTCTCGCATATCGACTGCGACGCCTTCTTCGCGGCGGTGGAAAAGCGCGACAATCCCGCGCTGGAGGGCCTGCCCGTTATCATCGGCGGCGGCCGGCGGGGCGTGGTCGCAACTGCCTGTTATGTCGCCCGCCAGTTCGGCGTCCGTTCGGCCATGCCGATGTTCAAGGCGCGCGCGCTGTGCCCCGAGGCGGTGATCATCAAGCCGGACATCCGCAAATACGCCAAGGTCGGCCGCGCCGTGCGCGAACGCATGCTGCACCTGACGCCGCTGGTGGAGCCGCTCTCCATCGATGAGGCGTTTCTCGATCTTTCCGGCACCGACCGCCTGCATCGGATGACGCCGGCCGAAACGCTGTCCAAGTTCCAGCGCGATCTGGAAGCCGAACTCGGCATCAGCATTTCCGTCGGCCTGTCGCACAACAAGTTTCTGGCCAAGATCGCCTCCGACCTCGACAAACCGCGCGGGTTCTCGATCATCGGCAAGGCCGAAACACGCGCCTTTCTCGCCCCGCGCCCTGTCGGCTCGATCTTCGGCATCGGCGAAAAGACCGCCGAGCGCCTCGCCCGCGAGGGCTATCGCACCATCGCCGACCTGCAACGGGCCGATCCTGTCCAGCTGGCGCGCGATCATGGCGAGATGGGCCTGCGCCTTGCCCGTCTTGCCATCGGCGAGGACCGCCGCAAGGTCACCCCGTCACGGCCGCGCAAAAGCGTATCCGGCGAGGTGACCTTCGATACCGACATCGCCGACAGGGGCGAACTGGAAGCAACGCTGCGCGCCCAGTCGGAGCGCGTCTCGGCCCGCCTCAAGGCCAGCCACACCGCCGGCCGTACGATCACCTTGAAACTGAAGACGCAAGGCTTCCGCACCCTCACCCGCGCTCACACGCTCGATGGCGCAACGCAACTCGCCGACCGGATCTTCCGCGAGGGCGCCGCCCTTCTGGCTCCACTCTGCGACGGCACACGCTACCGGCTTCTCGGTATCGGCGTTTCCGAACTCTGCGACGCGCGCCTTGCCGACGACCGCGACCTTCTCGATCCCGATGCGGGAAAACGGGCGGCAGCCGAAAACGCCGTCGACCGCCTGCGGGAAAAATTCGGCGTCGATGCCATTGGCGTCGGCCGCCTCATGGGGCGAAAGAGCCGCGCCCGACCGCTGGCGACCGACGAAACCGGCACGGAAGACCCCGGAGACGAAGCCTGACGCACCGCCTAGCGGGAAAAGCAGGCCTCGAGCGGCAGCGGTGTAACCTGTTGCAGAGTGCCGGCCAGGACATAGCGGCCATAATCGAGTTCAAGATCCGCCAGAACGCCATTTTCCAGCATGAAAAAGCGGCTGCGGAACACGGGAAGCGCATCCGCCCCGCCCGGAACGAAGAACGCCATCGACACCTGCCAGCCAAGCGCGCCTTCCGGCAGACCGGCGAGAGTCGCAAGCGCCGGCGGCGCGGTTTCAGCCCGCGACAGCACGGCGGAAAGATAGCGCTCGCCATCCTCGCCCGCCGAACCATCGAAGACGGTGCCGACCACCATGCGCTGCCCGAGCCGGGCAGCCTTCAGAAGCTCTTCGGAAAAGGCCTGCGGAAACAGGGCCTCCGGATCGATCGGCAGATCGCCGCGCGCCGGCTCGGCATAGTGGACGCGCAGCGCATCCCCGACCCACTCGGCATTGCCCTCGGCCCGCTCCACCGGATGCCCGTCATAGAGCGTTGCCGCCTCGAAGCGGTAGAAGCTGCGCCCCGGCCCTTCCTCGCCCAGCGTGCGCCGGTCTGTGGTGACCGAAGGCCGGTCGGCCATGGCAAGATCGAGCACGGTGCGGGTCTCGACGATCCAGCCGCCGCATTCGGTGCGCCAGGACGCGGCGACGAAACGCCCTTCAAGACCGGAGATGCCGGAGCCGGAATCGGCGCGCAGCAGAACGAGGTCATAGACGGCGCGGTGCGCCAGAAGGTCCTCGGCCTGCGCCAGACCCGGAAGGACGGCCAGCACCCCGCCAAGAAACACGGCCCGCGCGTCGAACTTACTCATGACACTCTCCCTTGCCACAGCATTCGGCGAGAGGACCGGTTGCGTCAATCGGCGCCGGCGATCATCGTGAACGTCGAGCCGCCCCGGGAGTCTTCCATGCTGATCACTTCGACCGTCTTCGTGATCGCGATCGTCGTCATTTTCGGCACGCTCGGGCTCTTCGGCATCTTCGCCCTGCCGTCCTGGATCGAGGACATTCGCTTGCGGCGCCGGCGCTCCGGTCAGGAAGCCCGGGAACTGGCCGATCCGCCCTGGGTGAGGCCGAGGCGGATCGAATCGTCCCTGCGGCGGCCCTATGACCTGCTTCTGGAACGGCTGGAGCTGGTCGAAGACCGCTCCGCACAGTCCCCGAACGATTTCCTCAAATTCTACCGCGACCGCGAGACCGGGCAGCTCTGGGTCAATTTCTTCTTTGAGCCCGGCTTTACCCAGATGTATGTCCTGTCTCCCATCAGGGAGATTCCACCCCCCAAGGATCAGGAGCCCAAGGCCAAGCCATGAGCGACACCATCGAATCCCGCCTCGAAGCCCTCGGCGTGAGCCTGCCGAAGCCGGCCGCTCCGGCCGCCAATTACGTTCCCTTCGTGATCACCGGCAACCAGCTCTTCATTTCCGGCCAGATCCCGATGGGCCCGGACGGGCTGGAGCATGTCGCGCGCTGCGGCGAGGCCTATGGCATCGTCGAAGGCAAGGCGGCCGCCCGGCTCTGCGCCATCAATCTTCTGGCGCAGGCCAAGGCCGCGCTCGGCGATCTGGAACGCATCGCCCGGCTGGTGAAGATCGTCGGCTTCGTCAACTCGACCCCGGATTTCGACCAGCAGCCCGCCGTCATCAACGGCGCCAGCGACTTCATGGTCGAAGCCCTCGGCGAACGCGGCCGCCATGCCCGTTCGGCGGTCGGCGTTGCGCAGCTGCCGTTCGGCGTCGCCGTCGAGGTGGAAGCGATCTTCGAGATCGCCGGCTGAGCCGATGCCCGCCCCCGCCTGGCTGACCGCCCGTCAAATCGCCCATCGCGGCCTCCACGGCGCCATGACGGGCGCGGTGGAAAACAGCATGGGCGCGGCCGAATGCGCGATTGCCGGCGGCTATGCCATCGAATGCGATGTGCAGCTTTCCGCCGACGGCGTGCCGATGGTCTTTCATGA
>JAGRKQ010000112.1:8261-12661 GCA_020442235.1 Hyphomicrobiaceae bacterium
CTCGAAACCCTGCCCCTGCGCGGTGGCGGCGGCACCATTCCGCGCCTGTCGCGGTTTCTCGCCCTCATCGATGGCCGCGTGCCGCTGATTGTCGAGATGAAGAGCGCCTTTGACGGCAACACCGCGCTGGCCGAGGCCGTCATGGCGGTTCTGGCCCCCTATCGCGGCCCGGTCGCGGTCATGTCCTTCGATCCGGAGCTGGTGAAGGCCGCGAAGAGGATCGACAGGACCCTGCCGCGCGGGCTCGTGGCCTGCCGCTTCGAGGCCGGCGACTGGCCGATGCTTTCGGCAGGCCAGCGCCTTTCCTGGCGGTTTCTGCTCTCGGCCTTTTCTGCCCGCCCGGACTTCATAGCCTATGACCAGAAGGCCCTGCCCGCGCTGGCCCCGCTTGCACTGCGCTGGGTATTGGGGAAGCCACTGCTCAGCTGGACGGTGCGCGACGAGAAAACCGCCCGCCGGTTGCGCCCCTTCGTCGACCAGATCATTTTTGAAGGCTTCACACCCGCCGCCTGACCCTTTGCCTTCTGCCACTTGGCGGCAGGAGGAACCGGCCTAGATAAGTTGTCGAGCCCTCAACACCGCCGCAGGCAGACACAACAGAATGACCCCGCCCGCCCCAGCGGACCTGACGGTGGAGCTTGTGCCTTCGATGGCCGACATCGGCCGCAAGGATTGGGACAGGCTTATTTCAAGCAATACTTCAAAAAATTGCATCAACCCATTTATTCAATATGATTTCCTGAGCTCATTGGAAGCATCCGGATCGGTTGGCTCCGGCAGCGGCTGGCAGCCCCGGCATGTGAGCGTGCGCCAGGACGGCCGGCTTGTCGCTGCCGCACCATGCTATCTCAAGGCGCATTCCCAGGGCGAATACGTCTTCGATCATGGCTGGGCCGATGCCTTCGAGCGGGCCGGCGGCGCCTATTATCCCAAGCTTCAGATCGCCGTGCCCTTCACGCCTGCGACTGGGCCGCGCCTGCTCGTCGCCGGGTCCGCGCCGCTGACCCGCCTCGACCTCGCTGCGACGCTTGCCCGCCTGCCCGAGGCGCTCGGCGTCTCTTCCCTGCACGCCACATTTCTGGATGAGGACGATCGCGGCAGCTTCGAGCTGGCCGGCCTCCTGATGCGCAGCGACATCCAGTTTCACTTCTTCAACCGCGGCTATCGCGACCGCGCGGATTTCGACGCCACTTTTGCCTCCCGCAAGCGCAAGCAGATGCGCAAGGAACGCGAGGCCGCATTGGCCACGGGTCTCACCCTCCGCCGCCTGACCGGCACCGATCTCACCGAAGAGGTCTGGGACAGCTTTTTCAGCTTCTACATGGATACGGGCGGGCGCAAATGGGGCCGCCCCTATCTCAACCGGCGCTTCTTCTCGCTGATCGGCGAGACCATGTCCGACAGGATCCTGCTGGTGGGCGCCGAACGAAACGGCAGGCTGATTGCCGGCGCGCTCAATTTTATCGGCGGTGATGCGCTTTACGGCCGTTACTGGGGTGCCATCGAGGAGCACCCCTTCCTGCATTTCGAGCTTTGCTACCATCAGGCGATCGACTTCGCGATCGAGCACGGCCTTGACCGCGTCGAGGCCGGCGCGCAGGGCGAACACAAGCTGGCGCGCGGCTATGAGCCCGTCATCACCCACTCGGCCCATGCGATGGCCCATGAAGGCCTGCGCGATGCCGTTGCCGATTATCTGAAGCGCGAACGCGCCGCCATCAGGCAGGAAGCCGCCCTGTTGCGCGAACACCTGCCCTTTCGGCCGCCATCCATGCCTTGAGATGCCGTCGGGCGGGCGATAGCTTCGCCTCGACAGCTGACGGACAACGAGGGAACCGCGATGAGCGCCGCACGCCCCGCCTATGACGACAACAACATTTTCCAGAAGATTCTGAAGGGCGAACTGCCCGCACACAAAATCTATGAGGACGACAAAACCCTCGCCTTCATGGACATCATGCCCCGCGCCGATGGCCATGCGCTGGTCATTCCGAAGACGGGATCGCGCAACATGCTCGACATCGACCCGGCCGACATCGCCGCCGTCATGGAAACCGTCCAGAAGGTCGCGCGCGCCGCGATGGAGGCCTTTGACGCCGAGGGCGTCACCATCCAGCAGTTCAACGAACCCGCCGGCGGCCAGGTGGTGTTTCACACCCATGTGCACGTGATCCCGCGCCATGACGGAGTGAAGCTGCGCCCCCACACCGGAGACATGGCCGATGGCGCGGTGCTGGCCGCACAGGCGGAGAAATATCGGGCGGTGTTGGCAGCAGCCTAGGCTGTCAGGCTTTTACTCGCCAGCGACAATCGGCACTCGTACCGGACAGATGATGGACTGCGTTGAATAATCAACCTCAACGTCGGCAAGCCATGGATGGTGATACAAAAGAGAGTCGATGTAATCAGCTGCCATCACATATCCGAATCGAAATGCTCTTGAAAAATGAATATAGGCCTGGGTCAACTGGAACTCATGCACTTGCAAAATTTGCATCGGAAACAGCACCGCGACATTGTAGTATCCACTGGCAAGTCGAAATGAAGCGGTAGCGCTACCTTCAATTGAGGCGACCGACATCCACGAATAATTGTAGACTTCATCAAGTATATAGTTGTTCAGTTCAAAATTCTCGGGGTAATATTTTTCCATAAGAGCGACAGCGCCGCATAGATCCTGCTGGACACCATCCCCCGCGATAAGGTGCCTGGCGATAAGCTCATCTGCCAACATGCCTTGGCCACGGTGCGCGCTGACCAGCTCATAGGCCTGCGTGTATGAGCGATCTCTGATCAACCGTGTATACTCAGCCATCCACTCTGGCGCTTCCGCCTCTTCGGCCAACGCAGGTCGCAATAAAACAAGAGGCGCTATGAGCAACAACGAGAGTGCGGATGTTTTGAAATACTTCATACCCGTCACCTCACACCACAAACGATGGGGCGAGTGGAAAGATCAACGTCAATATTGAGCAACCAAGGATGCCTCGCGACGAGGTTGTCAACGTGTCCCTGGGCCTCTTCATATCCAAAATGGACCGCTCTGGTGAAATGCGTATAGGCCTGCGAAATCTGAAACCGTTGCTGCCCAGCGTAGTCGTGAGCGCGCCTGTTGGACATCCACAAATACTGTGCCGCGAGTTCGTAAGACGCAGCACCGCTCCCCTCAATTGAAGCAACTGATGCCCAACTGTTGTTGTAGATAATATTGAGCGATGAACGGATCTGGTTGTATTCCTGAGGGTAGTAGGGTTCGAGCAAGTGGACGGCTTCGCAAACGTCTCTCGGAACACCCCTGCCAAGCATCAAATGATAGGAGATATGCTGATCTGCAAAAAGGTCCTCCCCCCGATGCGCGTTTATGAGCCGGTAAGATTCGGCATACGACCTGGACCCAATGAGAAGTAAATATTCACGAAGCCAACCTTCCGAAGCCCCATCGCCCGCATCTTGCGATGCAGCAGGAGCGCCAGAAACCGCAAAGAGCGACAGCGCGAACAACAAAGAACAAGCTCTATTGGCCGCACCCACTCTCATATTTCTGCCTCCACTAACTGGATTCAGACCTGCGCCTTCAGGCAAGTATCAGGCGACCTTGCCATTCAAACAGCTCCTCACTCCCCGCCCTTCGGCACGGATGGCACCGTCGGACGCTTGCGTTTCACAGCCTTGGAGCCCTCGCCTGCGGCATCGGGAGACGGCTTCGGCTCTGCCTTGCCACGCCCCGCTGAAGGCTTGCGCTTCCTGGCGGCCGGCGTCGTGCTGGACGAGGCTTTGGCTGCCTTTGCCGCCTTCGCCTTTTTTGCCGGAACCGGGTCCGGGCGCGGTGCGACCGGCTCTTCAAGCACGTTGAGGGAAAGCCGGCTCGGGCCGCTCTCCGGCTGCTCGACAATGACACGCACCGTGCCGCCCTTGACGAGACGCCCGAACAGCACTTCGTCGGCGAGCGGCTTCTTGATGTGCTCCTGAATGACGCGGCCGAGCGGACGTGCCCCCATCAGCTCGTCATAGCCTTCCTGCGACAGCCATTCGGTCGCTTCCGGCGACAACTCGATGGTGACGTTGCGGTCGGCCAGCTGGGCTTCCAGCTGCAGCACGAATTTTTCCACCACCCGGTGCACGACCTCGGGCGGAAGATGGCCGAACTGGATCGTCGCATCGAGACGGTTGCGGAACTCCGGCGTGAACAGGCGATTGATCGCCTCCATGTCATCGCCTTCGCGCCGCGACGACTTGAAACCGATGGCCGGCTTCGACATGTCGCTGGCGCCCGCATTGGTCGTCATGATGAGGACCACGTTGCGGAAATCGACCTTTTTGCCGTTGGAATCGGTCAGCGTGCCGTGATCCATGATCTGCAACAGAATGTTGAAGAGATCGGGATGCGCCTTCTCGATCTC
>JAGRKQ010000113.1:0-2507 GCA_020442235.1 Hyphomicrobiaceae bacterium
ATCGGCGGCGTTCTGGAGCCCTTGCAGGCCGGGCCGGTCATCATCGAGGACAACTGCTTCATCGGTGCCCGCTCGGAAGTCGTCGAGGGCGTCATCGTGCGCGAGGGCGCGGTCCTCGGCATGGGCGTCTATCTCGGCGCCTCGACCAAGATCGTCGACCGCGAGACGGGCGAAATCTTCATCGGCGAAGTGCCGCCCTATGCGGTCGTCGTTTCCGGCACGCTGGCGGGCAAGCCGCTGGCCAGCGGCGAGCCGGGTCCGTCGCTTTACTGCGCCGTCATCGTCAAGCGCGTCGATGAAAGGACGCGCTCCAAGACGGCAATCAACGAATTGCTCAGGGACTGACCATGAAGCTTCGCCGGTCGGGCGGGCCGGCAAGGCGCATCACGAGGGGGCTGCAATGAGCTTGTTCTTCAGTTTCGACGGCCGCATCAATCGCAAGCCGTTCTGGATCGCGGCGCTGGTCCTGGCGGTGACCATCTTTGTCATCGGCTTTCTGACCGGGTTCATCGGCGTCCTCAGCGGACTCGGCGAACTGGAGATCAACCGGCTCGTGCAGCTTCTGATCCTGCCGGTCTACTATCCCTATGCGGCGGTCATGGCCAAGCGGCTGCACGACCGCAACAAGCCGACGGCCTGGGTTCTGCCCTTTCTGGCGCCCGGCATTCTGGCTGCGCTCGTTCAGGCCGCCGGCCTTGCCGGAACGCCGCTGACCCCTTCGCCGGTCTATCTCTTCCTTCTGGCGATCAGTGCCGTTGTCGGCATCTGGGCGCTGGTGGAACTGGGTTTCCTGAAGGGCACCAGCGGTCCCAATGAGTATGGCCCCGACCCCCTTGGCGGCGAGCCGGGCTATGCACAGCCCGCCCCTTATGGCCAGCCGAATGCCCATGGCGTCCAGGGCTGGTCGTCCGCCCCCCAGGCCTATCCGCAACAGGGCATCGCTCCGCCTCCGGGGGGCGCCTCTGCGCCGCCGCCGCAGGCTTTCGGGGCCTTTTCCAGCCAGCCGGCGACCTATGCCCCGGCGCCGACGCCTCAGGACGGCTTTGCCCCGCCGCCGGCCCAGACGCCGCGCCGCGAAGCCTTCGGCCAGCGTCAGGGCGGCGTTTATGGTGCGCCGCCGCCGGCCGCCGGCGGGCCGCAGCCCTGGTCTGCCGCGCCGCCCGAGGCCCCGGCCTATCCTGGACAGCCGAACCTTTATGCCAATGCGCAGGGTCCGGCCGATCAGGGCTGGAAATGGCTCCTGTTCTCGGTTCAGGGGCGCATCAACCGGCAGAAGTTCATCCTCACCTATCTGGTGGTGACCGTCGGCTTTGCGGTTGCCATCGCCATGGTCGCGGGCATTTTCGGCGGCGCGCTTCAGAACGCTTCCGATCCCAGCGAGGCGGTGCCGCTGCTCATCCTTTTCGTCCTTCTCTACATTCCGATGATCTGGATTGGCGTTGCCCTGTCGGTAAAGCGCTGGCACGACCGCGACAAATCCGGCTGGTGGGTGTTCATCGCCCTCATCCCGATCGTCGGACCGATCTGGGCCATCGTCGAGACCCTGTTCCTGAAGGGCACCGAAGGGCCGAACCGCTATGGCCCCGATCCCCTCGGCAACCAGCTGTCCGATTACGCCGGCCAGATCGGCTGACCTTCGCGCAAGCGCCGCACCGTTCCAGCGGTGCGGCGGATGTGCGGCGATTGACCCGGCGCTGCGAAGTTCCTACATGGCCGACGTGAGCAACGCACCCAACAGCATGCTGGCCGAGCTGTCGCGCTTCGGCTGGACCTTCTTTCGCTTCGACGGCCGCCTCGGCCGCGAGGTCTACTGGCTCTCGACCTTCTTCCTCGTCGCGCTGGTCGGCATGACGCTGGAGGTGGTGCCCGATCCCGAGACCGGCGGTTTTGTCCCCGCCTTCAGCCCCTTTGGCGGACTGGTCGTCGGCATCAGCTTCTTTTCCTCCTTTGCCATCGCCATCAAGCGCCTGCACGATGTGAACATGCCCGGCTGGTTTGCCGTCGTGCTGGTCATTCCGGTGCTCTCGGTCGCCTTCACGCTGGGCCTTGGCCTGCCGCGCGGGACGCAAGGGCCCAACCGCTTCGGCCCGGCCGCCGACATCATGCCGGAGCCCTATCTGCCGGACGGTCCGCCCAATTGATCGCGCCAGGTCCACGCGGGCTCGATTGACAAGCGCCGGGGCGGCGGTCCATCCCTCGCAGATCATGTCCTCGACCGATCCCCTTGCCATCCTCAAAGACCTCGTCGAAGCCGAGAGCGTCACGCCCGATGCGGGAGCCGCGCTCGACGCCTTTCAGCGCCATTGTCCGGGCTTCTCGGTCGAGCGGCCCGTCTTCGAGGAGGACGGCACCGCGCCGGTGGAAAACCTCTTTGCCGCAATCGGCACGGGCGCCCCGCATCTGACGCTGGCCGGTCATGTCGACGTCGTTCCGCCGGGCGAGGCCGCGCTGTGGTCGGCACCGCCCTTCGCCCTCACCCTGCGCGATGGCGCGGCGATCGGGCGCGG
>JAGRKQ010000113.1:2557-9812 GCA_020442235.1 Hyphomicrobiaceae bacterium
GGCTTCCGGCGATGCCCTCAACGGGCGGATTTCCTATCTCATCACCGGCGACGAGGAAGGCCCGGCGGTCAACGGCACGAAAAAGCTGCTCGACTGGGCGGTGCGGCGCGGCGAGCGCTTCGATGCCTGCCTTCTCGGCGAGCCGACCAGCGTCGCGCGCATCGGCGACACGGTGAAGAACGGCCGGCGCGGTTCGTTCTCCGCAACGCTGCGCGTCGAGGGCACGCAGGGCCACGTCGCCTATCCCGAACGCGCCGACAACCCGATCCGTGGCCTTCATGTCCTGCTCGGCGCGCTTCTGGACCCGCCGCTGGACGCAGGATCGGCCTTCTTCCAGCCGTCCAATCTGGAGCCGGTCAGCGTCGATGTCGGCAATCCGGCGACCAATGTCATTCCCGCCCGCGCCGAGGCGCGATTCAACGTGCGTTTCAACGACCTGTGGACGCCCGAAACGCTGGAAGCGGAACTGCGCGGCCGGCTGGAGCGGGCGAGCGATGGCCGCATCCGCTGGGTGCTTCTGCCGCGCAAGGACAATTCGGCAAGCTTCGTGACCGAGGGCGGGGCCATCGTGGAAGCCGTCATTGAGGCCATCGAGGCCGAAACCGGGCTGAAGCCGGCGCTTTCCACCGGTGGCGGCACTTCGGATGCCCGTTTCATCAAGGATTACTGCCCGGTGGTCGAATTCGGTCTGGTCGGCGCGACGATGCACATGGCCGACGAGCGCATCGCGCTTGCGGATCTGGAAAGCCTGACGGCGATCTATGAGCGTGCCATCCGCGCCTTTTTCGCCATGGAACGCGCATGATCGCCGGGCTGACCGGCGGCTTTGCCGCCTTCAGGGCGATCCTGGCCGGGCGTGAACCGCCCCCGGGGGCCATCGACACCAGTTTCGACGGGTTCTGGCGCTCCTTCCTCGCCATCATCTTCATCGTTCCGGCGGTGATCCTGCTCGGCGCTTCGCAGGAGCTGGGCCGGCCCGATCTCGACGCCGGCGTGGCCGCGGCGCTGGTGCAGCTCAGCCTCGAATGGGCGCTCTATCCGCTGGCGCTGGTGCCCTTTGCGCGGGTGTTCGATCTCGGGCCGCGCTTTGTGCCCTTCGTCGCCACCTACAACTGGCTCGCTCCGGCGCTGACCGTGCCGTTCATTGTCGTCGCCGTCCTGCATCTTGCCGGCGTTCTGTCGAACGAGGCGGTGCCGTTTCTCTATCTTCTGGCGACGGCCTTTGCCTTTCTGATGCGCTTCCGCCTGGCGCGCATCGTCTTCAAGGCGGGGCCGCTGGCGGCGGTCGCATCCGTTGTGCTCGACATTCTCGTCAGTCTTGCCGTCTCGGCGGCGCTGGACGCGGTGACGCGCTGAGGCCTCAACAGGCGTCCGGCGGGTAATCCACCCGGGTCAGGCAGAGCCCATGCGCGGGCGCCACGAGGCCGCAGGCCTTGCGGTCGCGCGCATCCAGCGCCTCGCGCATGCGTTCCGGGCGCCAGTGACCTTCACCGACAAGCTTCAGGCAGCCGACCATCGAGCGCACCTGATTGTGCAGGAACGAGCGGGCGGATGCGGTGATGTGGATTTCATCACCGACGACAGTGACATCGAGCCGGTCGAGCGTTTTCACTGGCGATAGAGCCTGACAGCCGGCGGCGCGAAACGTCGTGAAGTCATGATGGCCCACAAGCGCCTGCGCGGCCTCGTGCATGGCTGTGGGATCGAGCTTTTGCGCCACGCGCCATACCCGGCCGCGATCCAATGCGGCAGGCGCACGACGGGACAGGACGCGGTAGAGATAATGACGTTTGACGGCCGAAAACCGGGCATCGAACTCGCCACTGACGGCTGCGCAGTCGAGCACGGCGATTGGCGCCGGCTTGAGATGAAAATTCAGTGCCTCCGTCACGCGGAACGGATCCCAGTCGCGCGTCAGGTCGAAGTGGGCAACTTGCCCTCTGGCATGCACGCCGGCATCGGTACGGCCGGCACCGCGCACGGTGACCTCTTCACCACAGAAGCGAGCAATCGCGTTCTTGAGTTCGCCCTGCACTGAGGCGCCGGCGGCTTGAATCTGCCAGCCGACAAACGGCTCGCCGTCATATTCGATGATGATGCGGTAGCGAGGCATGAGGCGTTGAGTGGAGCGATAGAAAAGACCGGGCGCGAGGCCCGGTCATTGTGCGATCCGTGCGAGTGCTATGCCCGGTGATACCGGCGGTCGCGTCGTCAGGCAACCGCTCGTCGCCGCGACATTGCTCAGTGGCGGCCGCCGCCCCTGTGTCCGCGATGATGGCCACGATGCCGTCTCACTGCGCCGACGCCTGCGCGCCGATGATGGTTGCGGCGTACACCACGGCCGTAACTGCCGACGTATCCGGGCCAACCGGCGCCGTAGCCGCCATGCGCGGGGCCGCCGCGGTAATAGTGGTTGTTATGGCTGCGGATGTAGCGGCGCTCGGTTACGTCCTTGAAGGTCAAATTCAGCGGGGTGCGGTTACCGGGGTTGATAATCACGTGACGGTGCGGCGGCAGCGGGCGAAACACGCGCACACCGGCCTCGATTGAGACTGTCGCACCATAGAACGGGCGTGGCTCGATACGCGTGGTGTATGCGCCACCGGCCATCGCCGTGGACGTGGTGGCGAGGAGGGCGGCAAATAGCCAAAGGCCTACGCGGAACATTTGGTTCTCCATGCGCGATTGAAATCGTCGACTTGGAGACAAGCTTAATGAATTCCTAACGTTAGGGCCGTGCTTTTCGGGCGGTGTGCTTAACGGCGTCGGCCAATTTCCGAGGATTGCGGTTGACAGGCTGCTCAGCCCAGCCGGGTGCCCTTCGACAATGCAAAGCCGCGCAGAAGTTCTTCGGCATGCATCGGCTTTTTTCCNNGAGCGCACCTGATTGTGCAGGAAAGCCCGCGAGGCGGCATCGACATGCACGAATTCGCCCTGCCGGCTGATCGTCAGAACGTCGAGCGTGCGTTCGGGATTTTTCGCCTGGCAGTGGGTGGAGCGGAAGGTGGTGAAGTCGTGATGGCCGAGGATGCGGTTTGCCCCGTCCTGCATCCGCGCGATGTCGAGCGGCTTGGCGACCCACCAGGCGGTATACCGGTCGATCGCCGCCGGTGGGCGCCGGTTGAGGATGGTGTAGCGGTAGCGCCGCTTGATGGCGGAAAAGCGCGCATCGAAGGCTTCGCTCACCCGCGTTGCGGCCAGAACCGCAATCGGCACCGCACGCAGATGCGCATTGAGCGCATCACGCACCGTATCCTCCGGCCAGTCGCGCGACAGATCGACATGCACCACCTGTCCGCGGGCATGCACGCCCGCATCGGTGCGCCCGGCAACGCGGGTCTCGCCCCGCTCGCCGCAAAAGCCCAGCAGCGCCTCCTCGAAAACCCCCTGCACGGAGGTGCCCCGCCCCTGGATCTGCCAGCCGACATAGGGCGCGCCGTCATATTCCAGGATGATCTTGTAGCGCGGCATGGGTCAGGAGAACCGGTCGCCCGGCTGAAGGTCGGTGCCGCGCAGGAATTCCCCGCCCGTCATCGCGCCCTTGCCCTGGCGCTGCACGTCGAGAAGCCGGACAGCGCCCGTGCCGCAGGCGATGGTGACGTCCGCGCCGAGAAGCGTTCCCGGCGTGCCCGAACCTTCGGCAAGGGTGGAGCGCAGCGCCTTCACCCGCACCGGCTTGCCGCGGATTTCAGCCTCGAAATGCGCGCCGGGAAAGGGGGAGAGGCCGCGAATGTGATCGTGCACCGCCTGCGCCGGCCGCGACCAGTCGATGCGCGTTTCGCCCTTGTCGAGCTTGGCGGCATAGGTGACGCCTTCTTCGCCCTGTTCACGAAAGCGCAGTCCTGCGCGGCTGGCGGCGGCCACCGCCCGCACCATCAGGTCGGCGCCCAGCACGGCCAGCCGGTCGTGCAGCTGGCCGGCGGTCATCTCCGGCTCGATGGCGATGCGTTCGGCCATGGCGACGGGGCCGGTGTCGAGCCCCTTTTCCATCTTCATCACCATGACGCCGGTCTCGCGGTCGCCTTCCATGATTGCCCGGTTGATCGGCGCCGCACCGCGCCAGCGCGGCAGGAGCGAAGCATGAAGGTTGAGGCAGAAGTCCTCCGGCACGTCGAGGATCGCCTGCGGCAGCAAAAGCCCATAGGCGACGACGACGACGACCTCCGGCGCAAAACCGGCCAAGGTCTCCACCGCCTCCGGCCCGCGCAGGCTTTTCGGCGTCAGGACCGGGATGGAGAGGCTTTCGGCCTTTTCATGCACGGGGCTCTTGCGCTCGGCCATGCCGCGTCCGGCCGGTTGCGGCGCGCGGGTGTAGACGGCGGCGATCTCGTGGCCCTGGCCGACAAGCTCCAGAAGCGTCGGAACGGAAAAGTCGGGCGTGCCCATGAAGACGATGCGTGACATGCGCCCGCACCTATCGCCTTCGCCGGCAACGATCAAGCAGCACGGCGCCTTCAGCCAAAGGGCGGGGCGGCAAGATCGAGATAATGCCGCGCCAGCGTGTGGGCGATGGCCAGCGACGGCGGGATCGCCTCGCCCTCGCCGGGCCGTGTTGCCGCGCGTGCGGCGAGTTCCGCACGGGTGACGAAACGCACCTCCTCCAGTTCACTTGCATCCATCGTGATCGCGCGCGACAGCGCCTCTGCAAAGCAGCCGATCATCAGGCTGGAAGGGAAGGGCCAGGGCTGACTGGCGATGTAGCGAACCTGCCCGACGGCGATGCCGGCTTCCTCCATCACCTCGCGCCGCACCGCATCCTCGATGGTCTCGCCGGGCTCGACAAAGCCGGCAAGGCAGGACAGCACCCCCGGCATGAACTGTGGCTGGCGGCCGAGCAGAACGTCGCCCGTTGCCGGGTCGATGACGAGCATGATGGTGACCGGATCGGTGCGCGGGAAATGATCCCGTCCGCAGCCCTCGCAATGCCGCTTCCAGCCGCCTTCGGCGATCCTTGTCGGCGCTCCGCAGGCCGCGCAGAAGCGGTGGCCGAGATGCCAGCCCGTCATGGAGCGACTGGCGGCAAGAAGGCCGACGGCGAGCCGGTCGAAGCTCTTGTCATAAAGGACGCGGCGAAGGTCCAGCACCTCGAAACCGGCGGGCGGATCGCCGGCGGGCGCGGCCGAAAACAGCGGCCCCGCCTCGTCGCGTCCGAGAAACACCAGCGTCTCGCGGTCGATGGCTTCGATCTGGCCGGCAAGGGGAATGACCGGGCCTTCCGGCCCGCCCAGCGGCCCGTCACGTGTGACCAGAACCAGCCGCGCTTCAGCCTCGCCTTCGGCGCGGGCGAGATAGGCCGCATCGCCGCGCTTCTCGCCGCAGCGGTCGATATGACCGCCGGCAAAGCCGGTCTTCGCGGATATCTCCGCGCGCGGCAGGTTCAGGAAGCGGCTGGCGGAGGAGGGCCCGGATGCGGGAGAAGAGGGCGAAGAACCGCTCACAGGCCGAACTCCGCAGAAAGAAGGCCGGCGCGCCGGACAAGCGTTTCTTGCTCGCCCGGATCGCGCTCGGCGCCCCAGATCGGCCCCGGCCAGGCGTGATCGCCCTCGCGGCGGGCAAGCACATGGATGTGCAGCTGGCGCACGATGTTGCCGAGCGCGCCGATATTGATCTTGGCGCCGGGATTGCAGCGCGCCAGAACGGCGCTGGCGGCCATCATCTCTTCCATCAGGAGCGCGCGTGCGGGCGCATCGAGATCGGAAATTTCAACCAGTCCCGCCCGGCGCGGCACGAGGATCAGCCAGTCGAGGCGCGCCTCGCGCATCAAAAGGACGCGGCAGAGCGTCAGATCGCCGACCGGAACGGTGTCGCCGTCAAGACGCGGGTCGAGGGCAAAGGACATCGGCGGGCTCCGGCGGCAAGGCGTGTCAGCCTTCAGGACCCAAAGACCTAGCCTGATTCCATGACAGCGTCACGCAAAGGCCGGCGCGCGACCCTTGCCAAGACCGGTCCCGATCCTGATATAACGGGCTCGGGAGGTTGGCGGCGGACGAGCCGCTCGCCAACCGGGTCAGGTCCGAAAGGAAGCAGCCCTAACGAGTCCGGAACGGGTCACCGATCCAGCCTCCCACCCTGCCCGCCGCGCGGGCTTCATGTCTCCACCCTCGCGACAAGAGGCCGGCCGCAGCGTGCGTGACGATTCCCAGCCTGCCGGTCCGCAAGACGGCGCTGTTCAGGGCGACGCTGGTTCGGCGCGGCCCTACCGGGTTCTGGCGCGCAAATATCGTCCGCAGGATTTTTCCACCCTCATCGGCCAGGAGCCGATGGTGCGCACCCTGCGCAACGCCTTTTCTTCCGGACGCATCGCCCAGGCCTTCATGCTGACGGGCGTGCGCGGGGTCGGCAAGACGACGACGGCCCGCATTCTCGCCCGCGCCATCACCTATGAAAGCGCCGATGGCAGTGCCGGCCCGACCGTCGATTTTCCCGGCGAGGGCGTGCACTGCAAGGCCATTCTGGAAGGCCGCCACGTCGACGTCATCGAGATGGACGCAGCCTCGCACAACGGTGTCTCCGACATCCGCGAGATCGTCGATGCGGCGCGTTATGCGCCGGTCTCCACCCGCGCCAAGGTCTATATCCTCGATGAGGTGCACATGCTTTCCGGCGCGGCCTTCAACGCGCTGTTGAAGACGCTGGAAGAGCCGCCGGCGCATGTGAAGTTCATTTTCGCCACCACCGAAATCCGCAAGGTTCCGGTGACGGTGCTGTCGCGCTGCCAGCGCTTCGATCTGCGCCGCATCGAGCCGGACACCCTGATCGCCCATCTTTCCGGCATCTGCGCCGAAGAGGGCGTTGAGGCCGAGGAAGCGGCGCTGCGGCTCGTCGCCCGTGCGGCCGACGGATCGGTGCGCGATGCGCTGTCGCTGCTCGACCAGGCGATTGCCCATGGCGCCGGCCGCATCGCCTTCGAGCCGCTGACGCGCATGCTCGGCCTTGTCGACCGGCAGAAGGTCTTCGATCTCTTCGAGCATGTCATGGCCGGGCGCACCGCCGAGGCGCTTTCTGCTTTCGCCGCGCTTTATGCCCAGGGTGCCGATCCGGCCGGCGTGATCGGCGAGCTTGCCGACATCACCCATCTGGTGACCCGCCTGAAAGTGGCGCCCGATGCCGGCGGCGGTGCGGCCAGTCCCGACGAGGTTGCCCGCGCTGCGGCTCTTGGAACGGACCTTTCCCTGCGCACGCTGTCGCTCGTCTGGCAGATGCTGCTGAAGGGCGCGCAGGAAACCGCCGGTGCGCCGAAACCCCAGCAGGCCGC
>JAGRKQ010000113.1:9887-12416 GCA_020442235.1 Hyphomicrobiaceae bacterium
GGGCGCGGCCCCCCCGGCACCTTCCGGTGCGCCCGGCCCTGGGCCTTCGGCAAGCCATGACGGCGGCATGCGGCTCGTTTCCGGCCTTGGCGGGGATCGCGGCGTGCCCCGCCCGCAGCCCCATCGCCCCGAACCGGAGGCGCATCTTTCCACGATTGAAGATCTCGTTGCCCGCGCCGAGGCCGAGCGCGACGGGGCCCTGAAGCGCGCCCTGGAACGTTATGTCCGTCCGGAGCGGATCGGGGCGGACCGGCTGGAGATCGGCCTTGCCGAAGGCGCGCCGCCCGGCCTTGTCGGCCAGCTGGCGCAGGCCATGGAGCGCTGGACCGGACGCCGGGTGATGATCTCCCTCGTCCAGTCCGATGCGGCAACGCTCGCCGAGCGCGCGGCGGAGACGAAACGCAGCGAACTGAGCGAGATCGGCGAGCACCCCCTCGTGGCCGCCGTTCTTTCCACCTTTCCCGGTTCGAGAATCGTCAATGTGCGCTATGAAGACGATGAACCCCCGGCAGGCGAGGGCGCGGCGGAGATGCCCGCCGATCCTGCCGAGACCGATGCCCCGGATGAGGACTGAGCGGATATGGCGATGGATTTTCTGAAGATGATGGGCCAGGCCAAGGCCATGAAGGCGGCCATGGAAGAGCTGAATGCCGAGATCGCCGAAACCGTCGTGGAAGGCACGTCCGGCGGCGGGCTCGTCAAGGTGCGCCTGCGCTGCAAGGGCGAGATGACCGGCCTCGACATCGACCCCTCGCTTGTGCGCGACGAGGATGCCGAAGTTCTGGCCGATCTCATCATGGCCGCCAACAATGATGCGCGCGCCAAGGCCGATGCCACCATCGCCGAACGCACCACGGAGATGATGGGCAAGTTCGGCGTGCCCGCCGGCGGCATCCCCGGCCTTTGACGACAACGCGGAGAGGGTCACGGTGATGCGCGGTGCTTCCGCCGGACCGGAGATCGAGCGGCTGATCCAGCTTCTGGCTCGCCTGCCGGGGCTGGGGCCGCGTTCGGCGCGCCGGGCCGCGCTGCATCTCGTCAAGAAGCGTGAGAGCCTGCTCGATCCTCTGGCCGAGGCGCTGTGTGTCGCCCGCGACCGGATCGTCACCTGCACCACCTGCGGCAACATCGACACCTGCGATCCCTGCACCCTGTGCAGCGATCCGCGCCGCGACGCGGCGACCCTCGTCGTCGTCGAGGACATTTCCGACCTGTGGGCGCTGGAACGGTCCGGTGCCATTGCCGGGCGCTATCATGTGCTCGGCGGCGTCCTGTCCGCGCTGGACGGCGTGCGCCCGGAGGATCTGTCCATCGACGCTCTGGTCGCGCGCGCTTCGGCGCCTGAAGTCAGCGAGGTGATCCTCGCCGTCAACGCCACCATCGAGGGGCAGACGACCGCGCATGTGATCGCCCAGCGTCTTTCCGGCGCCGATGTGAAGGTAACGCGGCTTGCCCATGGCGTGCCGGTTGGCGGCGAACTGGATTATCTCGACGAAGGCACGCTGGCGGCAGCCCTGAGGGCGCGTTCGGCGGTCTGAACCGGTGGCCTATTCGGCGTCCGCCGCCGGTGCGGAAGGCGGGATCAGCGGCGTGCCGCCGGTGCCGATGTCGTCGGTGCCGACGAATTTCGACACGGCAATCTTTCGGAAGAAGCGCAACAGCCCTTCGGGAAGCGCGCCCGGCCCCTCGGCGAGCGCCATCACCGCCATGCCCATCTGCATCGAGCCGAAGGTCGTGCCGAAGATGAAGAAGATCATGAAGGCGGCGACGATGCCGACATCGGTGGTCAGCGCCAGATCGCGCATGCCGAAGATGTTGAAGGCGACCCCGAGGCCGGCGATGCTCCAGCCGGCGGTCATGCCGATGCCGGCATTGATGACGAGATAGCGCACAAGGCGTGTGTTCATCGCCTCCCCCCGGTTGGCGCCGTGCTTTTGCACCTGTTTTCGTCAAAAAGCGTAACAGAGCTTTTGGCCCTTGGCGAGGGAGCCGGGTGCGACCGATCAGCCCTGGGAGCCGCCGCCCGCGCCGCCGCCGGAGGCGAGTTTGCGCGGTTCCGGATCTTCATCGCCGGCCATGTCCAGTTCGCCGATCCGGGTGCCGCGGCTGGTGATCTTGCGGGTCGAGACCTGGATCTGTTCGACGTCGCGCTGCGCCTGGCCGAAATGGCTGGCAAGCTTGGCGACCCTGTCGTCGAGCCGGCCGATGTCGTCGACGAGCCGGGCCACCTCGTCCTGGATCAGATGCGCCTGTTCGCGCAGCCGGGCATCGCGCAGCACCGTCTGCACCACCTGAATGGAGAGCGTCAGAAGCGAGGGCGAGACGAAGACGATACGCTGGCGCGCCGCCTTCTGCACCACATCCTCGAAGCGTTCATGCAGGTCGGCGAAGATCGATTCCGACGGCACGAACAGGAAGGCCGTGTCGTGGGTCTCGCCGGCGAGGAAATATTTCGAGCGGATGTCGCCGACATGGCGCTGCACGTCGGAGCGGAACCGCTGCGCGGCCTGCTGAACGGTTTCCGGCGTT
>JAGRKQ010000113.1:12460-13976 GCA_020442235.1 Hyphomicrobiaceae bacterium
AGGCTCGGCGCGCCATTCGGCAGATAGATGACGCAATCGGGCCGGCTGCGGTTGGAGAGCGTGTGCTGGAAGGAATAGGCCCCGCGCGGCAGGTTGTCCTGCACGATGGCCTCCATCCGGCCCTGACCGAAGGCGCCGCGCGTCTGCTTGTCGGCAAGGATGGTCTGAAGCTGCACGACGCCGCGCGACAATTCGGTGATGTTCTTCTGCGCCGCATCGATGGTGGCGAGCCGCTCGTGCAGCGTGCGCAGCGTATCGCCGGTATCGCGCGCCTGCTCGCGCATCGACTGGCCAAGCTTGTGGCCGAGCCCGTCCATGCGCTCCGAAACGAGCCGGGCAAGGTCGGCCTGTCGGTTGGCCAGAAGTTCGGAGACCGAGGAAAGCCGCCCGGAAAGCTCCGCCTGCGCCTTGCCCATCTCGCCGAGCCGGCCTTCCAGCGTCAGGCGCTCGGCATCCGCGCGCGCCTCCAGCACCCGGCGCGCCGCGCGCTGCCGGAGGACGGCGATGACGAGCCACAGGATCAGCAGCGCGCCGACAACGCCGGCCACCCCAAGCGCCTCGCCGAGAAGCACGGGCCGCGCGCCAAGCGCGCCGATCGGTTCCTGAAAGATCGGGCTCATCGGGGATGCTTAGCGCGATTCGCTGCCAGATGCGATCAAAGAGAGAACATTTTTATGATCCGGCATCCGGCGGGCCGGGGGAAATTGACCCGGACCCGGAAGCCGATTATTGCGGTTCGCCATGTCCCTGCGCCCCATTCTCATCATCCCCGACAAGCGCCTGAAGATCGTTTCCGAGCCCGTCGCCGGGATCGACGACGGCGTGCGCGCGCTGGTGAAGGACATGTTCGAGACGATGTATGACGCGCCGGGCATCGGCCTTGCCGCCATCCAGATCGGCGTCGCCCGGCGCATCGTCACCATCGACGTGGCGCAGAAGGATACCGGCGAGAGGAACCCCATCGCGCTCATCAATCCCGAGATCGTTTCGGCGAGCGCGGAGCGGTCCGTCTATGAGGAGGGGTGCCTGTCGATCCCGGACTATTTCGCCGAGGTGGAGCGTCCGGCGGCCGTCAAGCTGCGTTACACCAGCCTTGAGGGGGAAACGGTGGAGACCGACGCCGAAGGATTGCTCGCCACCTGCGTCCAGCACGAGATCGACCACCTCGACGGGGTGCTGTTCATCGACCATCTGTCGCGCCTCAAGCGCGAGCGGGTGAAGCGCCGCTTCGACAAGCTCGCCCGGCAGCGGGACGAATAGGCCCGCCTAGCCAGCCGCCTCGCCCGCGACCTTGTTCTCGAAGGCTGCCGCCATCAGGGCACGGGTATAGGGATCGGAAGCGTTGTCGAAGATGGTTTCGGCCGGGCCTTCCTCGATGACCTTGCCGGCGCGCATGACGATGACGTCATTGGCGAGGGCGCGCACCACTTTCAGATCATGGCTGATGAACAGGAAGGCGAGGTCCCGGCGCGCCTGCGTTTCGCGCAGGAGATCGACGACCTGCGCCTGCACGCTC
>JAGRKQ010000114.1:0-1479 GCA_020442235.1 Hyphomicrobiaceae bacterium
GGTGAGGCCGAGGCAGAAGATGCCGAAGCACAGGTTGCGGCCTTCGATGAAGCCGCTTCGCCCGTCGATGACGATGCGTTCTTGACTGTGGAAGCGGTCGAAATCGCCGGCGATGCCGACGGTCTTCCTGATGAAGACGCTCCGATTGTTGAGGACATGGCCAGCGAGGCCGATGTCGATGCCGCCTTCGACAGCTTCAACAGCTTCGATGAAGACATCCTCGCCCTTGCCGAAGGTCTCGAAACCGACGCGGATGCGGACACAGTCGTGGAAGCCGCCTCGGCAGACGAGGCCGAAGCCGTGGACGAGGCCTTGCTGGACGAAGCCTTCGAGACCGCCTTTGCCGAGGACGCCGCCGAGGACGAGGAAGACGACCCCCTCGCCGCGCTCGATGTGGCTGGACGGCGCGCCCTTTTCGGCTGATTTCAGGCCTCTTCCAGCGCCCGCACCATCATCTGCGGCGTGACGTTGCCCCCGGAGAGGAGCGCAACGACCGTCTTGCCACGTGCATCGAAAGCACGGCTGAGAAGCGCGGCAAGGCAGACCGCTCCGCCCGGCTCCACCACGAGTTTCAGTTCCTTGAAGGCAAAGGCCATCGCCTTCAGGACATCCTCGTCCGTGACGCTGATGCCGGCAGAAAGCAGCGACGCGTTGACGGGGAAGGTGAGCGCGCCTGGCTCGGGCGACAACAGCGCATCGCAGATCGAGCCCGTGGCCTTGTCGTTGCGCAGCCGCTGGCCCGCCGCAAGGGAGCGTGCCGTATCGTCGAAACCGGCCGGTTCGACCGGGTGAACGGCAATGCCGGGAAAGGCGGTGGAAACGGCAAGCGCCACCCCCGCCGTCAGCCCGCCGCCACCGCAACAGGTCAGAACCGCATCCGGCGTCAGGCCATAGCCTTGAGCCTGATCGGCGATCTCCAGTCCGGCTGTGCCCTGCCCGGCCATCACCAGATGATCGTCATAAGGATGCACGAGCGTTGCCCCGGATTCTGCCGCGAGCTTGCGCACCAGCGCTTCGCGGTCCTCGCTCGCGCGGTCATAGGAGACGATCTTGGCCCCGCGCCGGATGCAGCGCTCCACCTTGATCGACGGTGCATCGGACGGCATCACGATGGTTGCCTTCAGGCCCAGTAGCCACGCCGCTTCGGCAACACCTTGTGCATGATTGCCCGAAGAAACGGCGATGATGCCGCGCGCACGGTCCGCCTCGGGAATGGAGGAAATCCGGTTATAGGCGCCGCGAAACTTGAACGAGCCGGTGCGTTGCAGGTTTTCCGCCTTGAGGAGGATGCGCCCGCCGGTCACCTCGTCGAGATAGGCACTTCTCAGCAGCGGCGTCACGACCGCTTCTGCGGCAATGCGCTGGCGCGCCTCATGGATCAGCTCGATCGAAAGGGAAGAACCCGGGCAGCCCATGGCAACGCTCCTGCTTGCGTGGATCGGCAAAGCGCTAGAGGATTGCCCAAGGTCCCGCAAGAGG
>JAGRKQ010000114.1:1539-2648 GCA_020442235.1 Hyphomicrobiaceae bacterium
AAGCGCTGGCACGCGCCTTCTATATCGATTTTCTTGGCTTCGAGATCATCTTCGAGCACCGCTTTGCCCCGGACCTGCCGCTCTATTGCGCCATCCGGCTGGGTGAATGCGTCATCCATCTTTCCGAACATCACGGCGATGCCTGTCCGGGCAGCGCGCTGCGCATCGATGTGGATGATGTCGATGCTTATTGCGCCACGTTGAACGCCAAGGGCTATCCCAATGCCCGGCCGGGTGTCGTCGAACAGCCCTGGGGCTACCGCGACATGACCGTCACCGATCCCTTCGGCAACCGTCTGACCTTCGGCACGCCGCAGGGCTGATCGCCGATCGGATGCTCAGGCGGCCATCAGGCTGCCCTTGTGCATGGGAATGACATTGGCGAGAAACTGCGCCGTGCTCGCCGCCCAGCTGTAGCCTTCCGCCGCCTTCCGGCATGCCTCGCGCGACAGAAGCAGCGCTTGCCGCGCAGCAGAGCCGAGATCGTCCGAAAGCACGCCCGTCACGCCATTCTCCACGATGTCCTTCGGCCCGGTGACCGGAAAGGCCGCCACCGGAACGCCGCAGGCCAGCGCTTCCAGAAGCACGATGCCGAACGTATCGGTGAGGCTCGGGAAGACGAAGACATCCGCCGAGGCATAGGCCCCGGCCAGCGCTTCGCCGGTCAGAACCCCGGCGAACAGCACATCCGGGTAACGCGCCTGAAGCGCCTCGCGCGCCGGCCCGTCGCCGACCACGACCTTGCGACCCGGCAGATCGAGCGACAGGAAGGCATCGAGGTTCTTTTCCACCGCGACGCGGCCGACATAGAGAAAGACCGGCCCGTCATCGCCGAAGCGGCGCAGGCTGCGGGGATGGAAAACATCCGTATCAACGCCGCGCGACCAGCGCCGGAGGCCGGTGAAACCGCGCTGCGCCAGTTCTTCTTCCAGTGAGGGCGTTGCCACGAAACAGGCCGATCCACTGTTGTGGAAGCGCCGCAGGAAGGCATAGCTCCAGTCGGTCGGCACCGGCATGCGCGCGGCAAGATATTCAGGAAACCGGGTGTGGTAGCTCGTCGTGAACCGAAAACCATGGCGCAGGCAGTATCGCCGCGCGATCATGCCCAG
>JAGRKQ010000114.1:2738-3504 GCA_020442235.1 Hyphomicrobiaceae bacterium
CGGATTTCCGGATAGGTCGGACAAGCCATGGTGCGGAATCGGGAGGGGCCGAGCACCTCCACCTCCGCGCCCTGCCGGGGCGCCTCGGCAACAAGCCGCTCCAGCGTGCGCACCACGCCGTTCACCTGCGGGCGCCAGGCATCACTGACAACAAGAACGCGCATCGTCATCCCCTTCAGGCCGCGGCCGGTTCCGCCGAGGGGACATCCTCCCCGCGCGCGACAAGCCGTGCTCGCGACGCGGACGGGTTCAGCGCCACCGCACCCGGCTTTGTCCACTGGATCAATTCCAGCCGGCCGTCGAAATGCTCGGCAATTGCCGTACAGCTTTCCACCCAGTCGCCGGTGTTCACATAGGTGATCGGCCCGCTTTCATCGAGGGCTGCCGCATGGATGTGCCCGCAGATGACGCCATCGACCTTTTCGCGCTCCGCTTCCTGCACCAGCGCGTCCTGGAAACGGCCGATGAAATTCACCGCATTCTTGACCTTGTGCTTCGCCCAGGCCGACAGCGACCAGTAGGGAAAGCCGAGCCGCCGGCGCATGCGGTTGAGCATCGTGTTGGCGGCGAGCGCGGTCGCATAGGCCTTGTCGCCGAGAAACGCCATCCACTTGGCGTGGCGCACGACAATGTCGAACTGATCGCCATGGATGACGAGAAAGCGCCGGCCATCGGCGGTTTCGTGGATGGCCCGGTCGGCCAGTTCCACCGCGCCCATTTTCAGGCCGAATTCCAGATAGTCGCGCAGGAATTCGTCGTGATTGCC
>JAGRKQ010000115.1 GCA_020442235.1 Hyphomicrobiaceae bacterium
AGAAGCCGCAACAGGCCCGACGGACACTGCGGCACGCACGCTCCCCGCCGATTTCGATCCCGATGCGACCGTTCGTCAGCTTGAGGCGCTGGAGGATGGACGAAACGTTCTCTTGCGTGCCGTGCGCGACGGCGAACTGGCGCAGGATCTGTCGCCCCGCGATCTCGAAATCCTGGAAGAGCAGCGCGAAAGCCTGAGGGCGATCAACAGCCAGGTCGACCAGTTGCGCAGTGATCTCATGCTGTCCGGTGTCCCGGCCAGCCGGCCTGTCACAGCGCTGGACCAGAGTCTCGGCCCGACCATGATGGCGGTTGGCGGCATGATGACCAATGATGTCGTACCGAACATTCTGAACGGCACGATTCCGGCTGCCTATGTCGGCGCGACGGCGGTGGGAACCTGGGGCGGAACGGCTGTCGGTGCCGGAACGGGCACGCTTCTGACCGCGGGCGGTTTCAGCGAAGGTCTTGCCGATCGGATGCTCTCCAGCGATACGGCGACCAGTGCCTCGATCAAGCTCTTCTCGCCCAACGCACCTGGCATCAAGGGCGGCACAGAACTGCGCGATCCTTTGGAAGAGGTCTTCAATCTTGGCATGATGCCAACGCCCGTCGCCGGAACACTGGACGGCAAATTACACGGCTGGGTCGCCAACACTGCTGGCATCTCGATGAGCCGTCCGGCACTGACGACCGAAAACCGGGAACTGCGCACCCTCACCGTCAGCTACATGGCCGGCATTCAGCCAGAGCTGATCGGCGATCTGAAGAACAATCCCGACGATGGCCTTGGCGTTCAAACGCCGGCCATGCACGTCAAATCCCTGACAACAGGCGCGGTCGGCGCGGTCTACAGCTATTCGGTGACCGCCTCACCGGATCGCCTGCGCGCCATTCTTTCCGGCACCGAAGCTCTTCCCGACCTCAACGACCCGACAACGCTGAGGGACGGCGACACCATCACCTGGGACATGTCCGGCATGGCCGCGGGTGAGGAAGACTTGCGCATCATGTTCGGAAAGTCGCTTCTCAAGGGCGGACTGGACATCAAGGCGGATCTCGGCGGAACCCTGGGCCAGCGCAGCGTCGTGCGCATTGAGGACAACGACGAAACCGGCGAAAGGCACGCCATCATCTTCGATGGCAGTTCGCAGACGGATCGCTTTGCGCTCGCGGTCGGCGGAATTTACAACCCTGCCATTCCCGAAACCGGCAAGGCTGGCAATGCAACGCCGCTGTCGGCTCACTTCACCCGCCTCACCGTTGAAGCGGCCGACACGGACATGGAGAACCAGTTCCGCTTTGCCGAGGTCAATATGGACAGGCCGGCCGGCAATGCGGTCATTCAGGATTTTCTCCAGACCGGCGTCCTGCCCCGCAATCTCTACAGCCTGGAGCGCGAGGATGCCGTGACGGCGCACGGAACGCTCGATTTCGAGTCCACCACGACGGAACTCGGTGTGCGCGCCGTCAGCTATATCGAAGCCCGCCAGACCGGCGTCCAGCTGGCTGTCAACGGCTATTACAATTTGGGCCAGTCGAGCACCTTTGGCCGCGGCTTCGAGCTGGCCAAGGCGCTTGATAATTCTGTGCTGCGCGGCGGCGAACGCAGCAACACGTCCGCTGAAGCGCATATTCTGCGCGGTGTGGAAGGCAGCTTCGGCCTGTCGGACAGCCACACCGAGGTTTCCGGCAACAACCGCTACATGAACAGCCAGGCGATCTATGTCGGCGCGGACGGCGAGACCTACACCGTGAAGGAAGGAAACTTCGTCACAGCACTTGGCGTGCCGGAATGGAATCTGACCAGCCTCATCGAGCGCGACACCCAGCGGCTCAACGAAACCGGCAGTTCCATATTCTCCTCGATCGAGGTGGTGCAGCCGGACAAGACCGTTCTCACCGGCGATGCGGCCCGCGCCTATCTGGAAGAGCACAAGGATCCGAATTCCGGCTGGTTCACGCCGGAAAAGGTCAACATGGACATCACCACGGAAGATGGAACGACCTGGCGCGATTTCACCAGCCGCATTGCAAGTGATGCCGAGGCGTATCTGCAGGAAAACCGCATGACCTACGCCATGATGGGCGAAGCGCAGAGCGGCCTAGCAATTTCCTATCTCATCAACCGCTACTTCGGCACCGGCGGCGTGACCGGTGACAACCCCTTCCAGCTCATGGAGTATGTGGAGAACGCCAAGAACTCCACCGCCCAGGGCGACAGTCTGGCCCGCTCGGTTCACGGCTTCCTCCAGATTGCCCCAAGCCTGCATGGCATGTCCGACCAGGCTGCGCCCTACCCGATAAAGCTGAGGGTCTACGCGCCCGAGGATGCGCCGCCTCCCCCGCCGCCGGAACACGACCCGATGGAAGGGGTGGTAATCTATGGCCCCTGAGGCCGGGAAATCGGCCCCGGTGCGCTTCCCCCTCCTTGCGTGGGGCATCCTTTATCTCGCGCCGTTCCTGCTGACGGCCTTGCCTGCATCAGCGCAGAGCGGGCCGCAAGGCATCGCCTTCGTCAATGCTCCCGAACAGGCCTATGCCGTCTGTTTCGGCGACAATGCCGATACGGCCTTCAATTGTGCCCGCGATCGCTGCGTCGAGCAGGGTGCGGACCGCGCCGATTGCCTGCGGGTGGCCTGGTGCTACCCGGCAGGCCATGCCGGAACCATGGGCATCATGGTCGGCGGCGAATTTCACTTCACGACGCAGCTGTGCGGCGCACCAACCCGGCAGGCGCTCATCGAGATGCTGACCAGCATCTGCCGCGAGCAGCCGCGCATGACCGCCTGTTACCTCGGCACCGCCTATGCGCCGGATGGATCGGAAGAGGCCATTGGCCTGGAATTCAGCCGCGAGGGACTTGGCCTTCCGCCACTGGAGTGAGGCATCCGCCACTGTCAACGCCCGGAAGCGGCCCGGCCTCAGCTCCGAGAAAGCGCGCAGCACCTTCTCCTGCCGCGATCCCGCTCGCAAAGGCCGCCTGAAGCAGATAGCCCCCGGTCGGCGCGTCGAAATCGAGCATCTCTCCGGCAATGAAGACCCCCGGCAGGCTCTTCAGCATCAATCCCTCATCCAGCGCATCGAAGCGCACGCCGCCGGCCGTCGAGATCGCCCGCTCGAAGCCGCCAAGCCCGCCGATCGGCAGGGTTACGGCTTTCGCGATAACCGCCAACGCCTCCGCATCGCGCGGCAGATCCGCGCGCGCCTCGCGCATGAGGCCGATGGAAGCCGGCGGCAGCCCGGCGCGGCGCAAGGCTTCGCTCGTGTTGGTGCCCTTGCGGGCAAGCGCCTTGCTGATCCGCCGGGCAAGCTGGATGTGCGTCATCTCCGGCGCAAGATCGGCAACGAGTTCGCTACGCCCGGACCGGAGTGCCTGCCGGATCGCGCGCGACATCGCATAGACGGCCTGCCCCTCAAGACCGTCCAGCGTGATCATGGCTTCCCCGCGCACCCTTTCGCCGCTGACCGAAAGGGCCAGAGGCTTGAGAGGCGTGCCGGCAAAGCGGCCGGAAAAGACCGCCGACCAGCGAATGCGAATGCCGCAATTGGACGGCTGAAGCGGCTCGACCGGCAGTGCTGGCCAGTCGCGCCATGCCCCATCCGAGCCGAGCCTTGGCCAACTGGCACCGCCCAGCGCCAGAATGATGGCATCGGCTTCGCATTGTTCCTTCCCGCCGTCCGGCATTTCCACAAGAACCCGCGGCCCCTTACCGATGGCAAGGCACCGCGTGCGCGTCCTGCGCTCGACGCCAAGACCATCAAGGCGTGCCAGCCAGGCGCGCAGCAGGGGCGATGCTTTCATCGCCCTCGGGAAAACGCGCCCCGACGAGCCAATGAAGGTTTCTGCGCCCAGCGCATCGGCA
>JAGRKQ010000008.1 GCA_020442235.1 Hyphomicrobiaceae bacterium
GCCGCTTTTCTTCCTCGACTATTTCGCGACGGGACGCCTCGAAAACGGCATTGCCGAACGCGTAATCGCCGGGATCGCCGAGGGATGCAAGCAGGCCGGATGCGCGTTGATCGGCGGCGAGACGGCGGAAATGCCCGGCCTTTATTCTGGCGGCGACTACGATCTTGCCGGCTTCTCCGTCGGCGCAGTCGAACGCGACCGGCTGCTGCCGCAGGGCAGCGTCACGCCCGGCGATGTCGTGCTCGGCCTCGGCTCTTCGGGGCTGCATTCCAACGGTTTCTCGCTGGTGCGCCGCATCGTGGCGTCGCTTGGCCTTGGCTTTGACGACGACGCCCCCTTCGCGCCGGGCACCAGCCTGGGCGAAGCGCTGCTGGTGCCGACGCGCATCTATGTGAAGCCGCTGCTTGCCGCTCTCAACGCCACCGGCCCGGCCATCAAGGCGCTGGCCCACATCACCGGCGGCGGCTTCGTGGAAAACCTGCCGCGCGTGCTGCCGGCATCGGTCGGCATCGAGATCGACCTTGAAAGCTTTCCCCTGCCCCCGGTCTTCTCCTGGCTGATGCGCGAAGGCGGCGTTGCCGAGCGCGAAATGCTGCGCACCTTCAACTGCGGCCTCGGCATGGCCATTGCCGTCGGTGCCGGCGAAGCCGAAGCGGTGATCGCCGCGCTTGAAGCGGCCGGCGAACCGGCGCGGATCGTCGGGCGGATCACGGAGCGCGGCGCGCAAGCGGTGACCTTTGCCGGCACGCTCGGTGGAGCCTCGGCGTGAAGAAACGCGTCGGCATCCTGATTTCCGGGCGCGGCTCCAACATGCGCGCCTTGGTTGAGGCTGCCAAAGCCCCGGACTACCCGGCGGAGATCGCGCTCATCCTTTCCAACCGGCCGGATGCGGCCGGGCTTGACTATGCCCGCACCGAGGGCATTCCCGCTGCCGTCGTCGACCACAAGCCGTTCCGCAAGGATCGCGAAGGCTTCGAGCGCACCATGCAGGCAGCGCTGGAATCGCATGGTGTGGAGATCGTCGCACTGGCCGGTTTCATGCGTCTTGTGACGCCCTGGTTCGTTGAGCAGTGGCATGACCGGCTGATCAACATTCACCCGGCGCTGCTGCCCTCCTTCAAGGGGCTCGACACCCATCAGCGGGCGATCGATGCCGGGGTGAAACTGCATGGCGCCACCGTTCATCTGGTGCGCGCGGAAATGGACGAAGGTCCGATCCTGATGCAGGGCGCGGTGCCGGTGCTGCCGGACGACAGCGAGGAAACGCTGGCCGCGCGGGTGCTCGCCGTGGAGCACCGGATCTATCCGCAGGCACTGGCGCTTCTGTGCTCGGACGCGGTGACGGTCGAGGGCCTGCGGGCGAAAACGCCGGTCGCCGACCAGCCGCCGCTCATTGCCTGAGCAGGTTCGGACTGCTTCACGTTCCGATTCAGGATGAAGCGTTGCGCAAAGGGCCGCCCTGCCGGCGGCGCGTCTTTCTTCCGCGGTTTTGATTCAACCACCTCAGAGATTGAATCCGATTCCGCTTTACCTCTTAATGCCCTGATTCATCAGGAAGAAATCACTTCAACTCCCACGGCCGCATCGTGGAAGGCGGCGCCGCCATAAGGGGCTACGGCATCGTCGCCAATGAGGGTGTTGATGCCTTCTCCCCCCTCGAAATCGCCGTTCGACCACAGCCCTTCGACGATCAACGTCCCCGGCTTTGCCCCATCGAAGAGCTTCGCCCTCACAACAACTGATCCACGCCGGTTGAAGAGTTTCACCCGCAGTCCATCGGCGATGCCGAGGCGTGTCGCATCCTCAGGGTGAAGGCGCACGCAGGGCCCGGTCTCGCGCTGCCGCGAGGTCGGCGTCTCGTTGAAGGAGGTGTTGAGGAAGTGATGCGCCGGCGGCGTCACCAGCCGGAAGGGATGGGCCTCTTCAGTCGCCTCGCGCACCTCCCAATGATCGGGCAAGGCCGGCATGGACTGCCACGGACCCATCGGCCCGTCATTGGGCGCCTTCACCCGCGACCAGTCCGGCTTGAAGCGGAAACGGCCATCGGGAAAGGCAAAACCGGAGAGATAATGCGCCGTCTCGAAATCGGGCTGGCAGTCGATCTCGCCGGTTGCCTTCAACTGCTCGATCCCGCCGAAGCCGGAGTTTTTCAGCATCCAGTCGATGTGCTCGGCCGGGGTCATCCGGTTGCCCTTGTGGGTGCAGCCCAGACGCTCGGCCAGCGCGGTGATGACGGCATGGTTCTCGCGCGGACCCTGCGGCGGCTCCACAACCCTGGGTCCATGCAGGAGATATTGGTGTCCCCCGCCCTTGTAGATGTCCTCATGCTCCAGAAACATCGTTGCCGGCAGCACGATATCGGCCATTCTGGCGGTGTCGGTCATCACCTGCTCGTGCACGGCAACGAATAGATCCTCCCGCGCAAAACCCGCCTTCACCTTGCGGTGCTCAGGGGCAACGACCATCGGGTTGGTGTTCTGGATCAACATCGCTGTGACGGGCGGACCGCCGCGCAGGGCCTGCCTGTCGCCGGTCAGGATCGCACCGATGCGCGACTGGTCGAGCATCCGCACCTTCGGGTCGCGCCGGTCCGCGCCCTCGATCATCAGCTTGTTCAGCGGGTAGATGGCGCCGTTGTTGTGAAAGGCCCCGCCCCCCTCATGCTGGAAGGCGCCGCTGACCACGGCGATGGAGGTGGCCGCATGCATGGCGACGACACCGTTGCGCTGGCGGGTGAAGCCGTAACCGAGGCGCAGGAAGGTCTTTTTTGTCGTCCCGATGAGGCGGGCAAAGGCTTCGATCTCTTCCACCGGAAGCCCGGTGATCGCCGCGGCCCACTCAGGCGTGCGCGAACGAAGATGCGCTTCCAGCTCGTCCGGAACATCGGCATAGCGGGCAAGATAGTCCCGGTCGGCGTGGCCATCGCGAAAGAGGATGTGCATCACCGCGCAGGCGAGCGCGCCATCCGTTCCCGGTCTGAGGCAGAGCCCGAGATCGGCCTGACGCATGGTCTCGGTGCGGTAGACATCGACGACGACGATCTTCGCGCCGCGCGCCTTGCGGGCGGCAACGGCATGGCTGAGGACGTTGATCTGCGTCGCCGCAGCATTGGTGCCCCAGATGACAATGCAGTCCGACTTGGCCATCTCGCGCGGGTCGGGCCCGGCAAGACGTCCCGTTCCGGCGATGTAGCCGGTCCAGGCCATGTTGGTGCAGATCGTATCGAACTGACCGGAATAGCGTTTTTCATGCCGCAGGCGATGGATGCCGTCGCGCTGCACCAGCCCCATGGTTCCGGCGAAATAATAGGGCCAGACCGCCTCCGACCCGTGCACGGACTCGGCCTTATCGAAGGCCTCGGCGATGCGGTCCAGCGCCTCGTCCCAGCCGATTGCGGCAAACTGGCCGGAGCCTTTCGGGCCGGTTCTTGCGAGCGGCGTCAACAGCCGCTCTGGATGATAGAGCCGCTCGGAATAGCGCGCGACCTTGGCGCAGATGACCCCTGCCGTATAGGCATTGTCGCGCCGCCCCTTGAGGCGGGAAACGCGCCCGTCATCGTCCGTCAGCACCTCAAGGGCACAGGTCGAGGGACAATCGTGCGGACAGGCGGTGCGCATGGGTATGATCCTGTAGCGGCGGGCCATCTGCCCTTGCCTCGCAGGCTTAGCACCGCCGCCGCCACGCGGCAAAAGGGCGAAACGGAAACGGCGCCGGATCGCTCCGGCGCCGCCCGGATTTCACCCCTCAGCGCGCAGCATCGAAGGGAAGGCGCGGACCCGCACCCTGACGCGGTCCGCCACCGAACGCGCCGGGACCGCGCGGGCCTCCTGCGGGCCCAAAACCGGGCCGCCCGTCCCGTCGGCCCTGCCGGGGGCCTCGCGCCTCGCCGCCGCCCGGTCCACGCTTGGCAAAGCTCGAATCCGGCGCCCCCATGAAGCATCGCGGAATGAATGGATAGCTTGCCGTGATGACGTAGTAATAGGTTCCTTCGGGATATTCCGGCGTCACGCCGGTGCGCCCGTTGCATTCATCGAGCGAGCCGGCTCCGGCGACGTAGACGAAATCCTCCTCGAAGGTGCCGTCATACCGCCCGCCAGGCCCGGACGGCCTTGTCCCGGAACGCAGGCGGTAGCTGGAGCGCATCTCCGTCAAGGCGCTCGAAGGGTTAGCGGCATCGGCATAGGCCATCGGTCCGTAGATCGGGAAACCATCGGCGGCGTAACCGATCAGCGTCGGCCGACCCGATGCGCTGAGGCGACGGTAAAGCGTCTCAGGAAGCGCATGGTAATGATACGCGCCATTGGGCTGGACATGGGCATTGTTGGCATCAAGGCCGAGATTGGGCGCGCGCGTTCCAAACGCCTCATAGCGCCAGCCCGACCGGCGGTCATTGTTCCAGAATTCCGCCGTCGATGGGTCGAAGACCACGCCGTTGAGCGCAACGCCGAAAACATAGCCCTGATAGGGCCGCACACCCCCGCTTACCCTTGGCTGTGCCGGAACACTGAACCGGTAGCGTTGCGTTGAAATTGCGTTGGGGTTGTTGGCATTGGGAAAGCGGCCGGTCGAATGATCCGGCAGGCCATCGGCGGAAATGATCCGGGTGCGCCCATCGGAAGACACCTGAACCGTTGCCGAGGCTTCCGCTGCATCCACCAGCAAGGTTTCAAACAGCTCTTCCAGCAGCGTGTGGTCTTCTTCCAGATCCGCCGCGCCGGTCGCGGCAACCACTTCATCGGGGGTTCCATGCGCATGGGCCGGCAGCGGCGCCAGGCCAATCGCCAGGGCGATCGCAACGATCGGCATGGCCGCCGGAACGGCCGAACAGGCAGGTTTCTCGTTCATCGGTCTTCCCTCATCTTTTTTGCATGAACGCATTGTGCTGACGGGTTCATGCTCGCTGCATGCCGCAAGGGAAGCCAATGAAAGGATGTTCATATTCCTCTTTTGTTCGTTACAAGCCGTTCATGTTGGATTGTCGAGACAGCATAAAAAACGGCGCCGGATCGCTCCGGCGCCGTTGAAAAGAAGAGGCTTTGCTGTGGTTCAGCCGACGAGTTCGATGCCGGCGAACCAGTAGGCGATCTCGATGGCGGCCGTTTCCGGGGCATCGGAGCCATGGACGGAATTTTCGCCGATGGAGAGGGCGAATTCCTTGCGGATCGTGCCTTCGGCCGCTTCGGCCGGGTTGGTCGCGCCCATGACTTCGCGGTTGCGGGCGATGGCGTTCTCGCCTTCCAGAACCTGCACGATGGTCGGGCCGGAGGACATGAATTCGCACAGTTCGTCGAAGAACGGGCGCGCCTTGTGGACGGCGTAGAAGCCCTCAGCCTGACGGCGCGACATCCACACGCGCTTGGAAGCGACGACGCGCAGTCCGGCGGCCTCCAGCTTGGCGGTGATCTGGCCCGTCAGATTGCGGCGGGTCGCATCCGGCTTGATCATGGAGAAGGTGCGTTCAAGTGCCATTTTGGCTTTATCCCTGTTTTGGTTCTGGCTCGGGGTCGCGCGGCTTATACGCGGGGGCGATGACACCTTCAAGGCGTCGGCTGCAAGGCTTGGGCTGCAGGGTGTCGATGCGCAAGCCCTTGGCTTCAGGGGCGCCCGCCATTGATCGCCATCACCCGCCGATACCAGTCCAGCACCGGATCGCCCGGCTCGAACAGTTCCAGATCGGAAACCTTCATCGGCCAGGTCAGTGTGCCGGCGAGAATGAAATCGGCAAAGAGCGGCGCTTCCCCGCCCATGAAGGCTGCGCGCTTCAGATGCGCGCGCAGGGGATCGAGACTGGCCTGGAAAGCCGGCAGGCGCTCCTCGCGGCCGGCCTGCTTTTCCTCCAGCGTCACGCCCTTGAACCAGCCCTCGCGGCTCTGGCGGAAATAGGTCTTGTCGGCCTCGGAGAGGATCGCATGGATGTCGGCAACGACGAGGCCGACGATCTGCGGGTGCAGCGTGCCGGTCACCCAGCTTTCAACGAAGCGCGACAGCCGGCGCCCGCCATCTCCGCCGAAGAGCGCCGGCCGGTCGGGATAGGTCTCTTCCAGATATTCGGCGATGGCAAAGCTGTCGCGGACGATGGCCTCGCCATCGACGAGGACAGGCACCGAGGTCTGCCCGCCGCCGAGTATGGCCGGAATTTCGGTGAACCGCGTCGGGCAGGTCTCGAAGGCGAGCCCCTTGTGCGCCAGGGCAAGGCGGATGCGCCAGGTGTATGGCGAGAAGCGGCGTTCGCGGTCTTCGCCGCACAATTCGTAAAGCTGCATGGATACCCCCCTTGTCAGACCGAGGGGAGCATGGGCGCGTGCCGACCGCAAGCGATGGACGCCCGCGCGGACCCGTGATACCGCGCTCGCCCATGTTGCAGATTTCCGATCTCGTCTACCGCCTTGGCGACCGCACGCTTCTCGATGGCGCCAGTGCCGTCGTGCCGACCGGTGCGCGCGTCGGGCTCTTCGGCCGCAATGGCGCCGGCAAGACCACGCTGTTCAAGCTGATTGCCGGCGATCTTGCACCGGAATCGGGCACGATCAGCCTGCCGAACCGTGCCCGCATTGGCGGCGTGGCGCAGGAAGTGCCCTCCGGTCCCGAGGCGCTGCTCGAGATCGTTCTGGCCGCCGATACCGAACGTGCCGGCCTTCTGGCGCGCGCGGAAACGGAAACCGATCCGCACGAGATCGCCGCCATCCATGCACGGCTTGCCGACATCGAGGCGCATTCGGCGGAATCGCGTGCGGCGCGCATTCTCTCCGGGCTCGGCTTCGACCACGCGGCACAGCAGCGTCCGGCTTCGGAATATTCCGGCGGCTGGCGGATGCGCGTGGCGCTGGCGGCGGTTCTTTTTTCCGCGCCCGATCTCCTGCTTCTCGACGAGCCGACGAACTATCTCGACCTTGAAGGCGCGCTCTGGCTGGAAAACTATCTGGCGAGCTATCCGCACAGCCTGCTGCTCATCAGCCACGACCGCGATCTTCTCGACAACGCCGTCGACCACATCCTGCATCTCGATCAGGGCAAGCTGACCGCCTATCGCGGCGGTTACACCTCCTTCGACCGCCAGCGGCGCGAGCGGGCGCTGCTCCAGACCAAGATGCGCGAACGCCAGGAAGCGGCCCGAGCCCACATGCAGGCCTTCGTCGATCGCTTTCGCGCCAAGGCGACCAAGGCCCGGCAGGCGCAGTCGCGCCTCAAGATGCTGGAAAAGATGGATGTCATCTCGGCGGTCATCGAGGATCGGGTGAAACCCTTTTCCTTCCCCAGCCCGACGCGGCCGCAGTCGCCGCCGCTGATCGCCGCAGAAGGCGTCGCGGTCGGATACGAGCCCGACAAGCCGATCCTGCAACGGCTCGACTTCCGCCTTGATCCCGACGACCGCATCGCGCTTCTCGGGGCCAATGGCAACGGCAAGTCAACGCTCGCCAAGCTGATCGCCGGGCGGCTGCAGGCGGAAAAGGGCAAGCTGTCGCGGGCCGGCAAGCTCGACATCGCCTTCTTCGCCCAGCACCAGTTGGAGGAGTTGCGCCCGGAAGCCTCCGCGGTCGAACATGTGCGGGCGCTGATCAAGTTTCCGACCGAGGCGAAAGTGCGCGCGCGCACCGCAGCCATGGGCTTCGACACGCAGCGCATGGACACGCCCGCCAAGGATCTGTCCGGCGGCGAGCGGGCGCGGCTTCTGCTCGGGATCGTCACCTTTCACGGCCCGCACGTCCTCATCCTCGACGAGCCGACGAACCACCTCGATGTGGAAAGCCGCGAGGCGCTGGTTCGGGCGCTTGCCGATTACGAAGGCGCGGTGATCCTCATCTCCCACGACCGGCATCTTGTGGAAGCGACCGTCGACCGGTTGTGGCTGGTCGCGGACGGCACGATGACGGTGTTCGAGGGCGATGTGTCGGATTACCGGACGCTGGTGCTTCAGGGAAAATCGAAGAAAAGCCCAGGCGCCACAGCAGCACCGCAACAGCAGGACAAGCGCCGGGAAGCAGCGCAGAAGCGCGAGACGACGCAGGGCCTTCGCGACAAGATCGCCGATGCCGAAGCGCGCATCGACAAGATCCGCGCCGAAATTTCCCGCATCGATGTGCTTCTGGCCGACCCGGCCCTCTTCACCACCGACCCGGACAAGGGCGCACGGCTCGCCCGCCGCCGCTCGGAAGGCGAAGCGGCGCTGGAGCAGTGGGAAGAGCACTGGATCCGGCTGTCGGACGACCTCGATCGTCAGACCTGAAGGCACGCGGCTCAGCGGAAACCGATGAAGCCGGCGTAGTCGGTCAGCACCGCCTTCCACCACTCGAAGCTGTCATTGAGGTTCTGCGGGCTGACGCCGAAGGCCAGATTGACGGGCATCAGCAGGACCGGATCGCCATCGCTGTCGAGATAGGCGCTGCCGAAGCGCTTGGTGCGGTTCCACTCGTTGATGCGGTTGATGTCGGCATTGTCGAGGTCGAAGCCGGCGGAAAAGGCCAGATCGTTACAGCCGTTGTTGTCGCAATTGTAGAACTCGATGATGTAGGTGATGCCGTCATAAGTGCCGACGATGTAGCGGTTGCCGCTCGAATTGGTCTCGATGCGCGCTTCGCCATTGCGCTGGGCGATCTGGAGAACGGAATCGAAGTCGGCGGTCACGAGACCGGGCGAGACCGGGACGGTCGACGGCGTGCCCTGCGGCCCGCCTCCGCCACCGCCGCCGCCCGAGGGCGGTGCGGAGGGTGCGGGAGCCGGCGTCGCACCGCCCGTGCCGGGTGTCGGCACCTTCTGGGCCAGTGCCGCACCGCTTGCGGCCAGAACAAGCACGGTTGCCAAGGTCAGGCTCTTCAGCGTCATCATTTTCTCCCGCCGGACGTTACCCTCGCCCCAGTTCTTCACAGGCCGGGCACAAGCGTCAATCGGATCGCGCCCGCCTTACCTTCTTCGTCATCAAATCAAGCCGGCTCGGCTGTCTGCAAGCGGGCGGTCTCCGTCCAGCCGCGGCCTTCGCCCTGGGTGAAATAGACCGCCGCCCGGCCCTTCTCCTTGCAGGAACGCCACAGCGCCCGGGCACTCTGAAGGCCTTCGGGATCGCTGCTGGAAAACAGCACCAACACCATCTCAAGCCCGGTTTCATCCAGAATGTCGGGACGTGCGCCATCGACAAAGACGCGCACATTCGCTCCGTTCGGGGTGATCGGGGCATCGGTCAGAAAGACCGGCTGCTCTTCGGCATGGCCGTCCGCCGCCGTTCCGTGCGGCAGGAAGGCGGCGTCGGAAAAGGTCCAAAGATGCTGGTCGAGCATCTCCACCCGCTCGCGCGAGCCGGCTTCCACGACAGCGCGCAGGCCACGCTCCAGCACCTTCGTCAGAAGCTGCGGAAGCGCCGCCTCGAGCGAGGTGGCGGCAAGCTGATAAAACCGGACCTCCAAGACCTGCCGCCCCTCTTATCGCCCTTCGGTCTCAGCCCTCGAAGACGTCGCGCACATAGCGGTCGAGAAGCTGCACGCCATAGCCGGACGCCCAGCTTGTGCTGATCGGCGACTTCGGCGAGCCCATTGCCGTGCCGGCGACATCGAGATGCGCCCAGGGCGTCTCGCCGA
>JAGRKQ010000116.1:0-3492 GCA_020442235.1 Hyphomicrobiaceae bacterium
CTTGAAGTTGCCGAGCGAACGCTGGGCCTGGGCGCCCCAGTATTTGGAAGCGTCGACCTCGATCGGGCCAAAGGTATCGGTTTCGGTGCGCGTTGCGGTCATCGGTTGCCCCCAGCAGGTGATGCGATGGCGCGGCTATAGCATGGCCGCACGGCGCGTCACCATCAGACCGTCGTTGAGGGTTGGATAAGCGCGGGAGAGCGGCTCAGGTCTTCTTGCGGAAGGCGTCGAGGGAGACGACCTTGTCGCCTTCTTCCGTCTCGCCCTCTTCGGAACCGTCTTCCACATCGTCCTCGGCGTCGACGAGGTCGTCATCGAGAGAGGCGGCCGCGCGCGGGATCGCGGGCACGACCGGCCGGGCCGCCGGGGCGGGAATGACCGGCACGTCCTCATCGTCCACATCATTGCTCACGGCATGGATGACGTTGCCGTCTTCCTCGCTGATGACGAGGGTCTCGAATTTCAGCGCGAAATCGCAGGAGGGATCGTGGAAGCCGGTGACGGCGGCAAAGGGCACCGTCAGGCGCTCGGTCATGCCGCCGAAGGACAGCCCGACCTCGAAAGCGTGATCGGTGATCTGAAGATCCCAGAACTGGTGCTGGAGAACGATGGTCAGTTCTTCGGGGAAACGGGCCTTGAGGCTGGAGGATACGCGCACGCCGGCGACGCGGGTGTCGAAGGTGATGTAGAAATGATGCTCGCCGGGAAGGCCGGTCTTGGCGACTTCCGCCAGAACCTTGCGCACCACGCCGCGCAGCGCTTCGCTCACCAGGACATCGTAACGGATCAGGTCTTCGGCCATCGGCGCGTCTGTCGCCCCCTCGCTGCCCGCAGCCGTGCGCGCGGGCGGAAAATCAGTGGAGGCTTCTGTTGCCAGGTGCCTCCGGACCCCGCCTGCAAGTGCTACCCTACAGGGCTTGATTTCGGTATTTCAAACCGCCTTACGCGGCCTGAGCAACCGGAGCGTAGTTGTCGTTGGCAACTATCATTTTGGCCCGATAACGACGGTACCATGCCGGGCGAAAGCACAGTCTTTACACCCTCGTCGATCCTGTTTCGCCCCCAGCAGAAGCAGCCTGTGACGCGGCGCGGGGCCGAAGCTGCTTGTGGTGGAGGCGCCGGGTACCGCCCCCGGGTCCGAAAGGTTTATTTCACTGACCGTTTATCGCCATATCCGGCCGAAGCCGGCAGGGTGAAATATAGGCCGATCCTTTATGAAAGCAACCTGAACGGGCTCCGCCATCCGCCTATGCCGCGCTGCGCAAAGGCGGATGACGGCTTTCGTCATCGACCTGACGGCTTCGTGAGTTGGCGGTGATGGGCGGGCTTTGGCACTCTTGCCGGCAAGCCAAGCCGCTCCCTTGCAAAAGGACAAGACCCATGCTCAGCCGCCGCACCTTCCTCAGCGCCCTCGGGGCCAGCCTTCTGGCCGCGCCGCTCGTCGGCCTTGCCAGTCAACCCGCCAGCGCGCAGGCGATCTATACCGGCATCATCGAGGGCGTGGCCGTCGGCGGATACGATACGGTGGCCTATCACCGCGAACGCGCCGCGCGTCCCGGCCGGCCGGACATCAGCGCCGAATGGCAGGGCGTCACCTGGCGCTTCGTCAGCGAGGACAACCGCGAGGCCTTTCTGGCCGATCCGGAGCGCTATGCCCCGGCCTATGGCGGCCACTGCGCCTATGGTGTTGCCGGCGGGGCGCTCGTGCATGGCGACCCGGAGGTCTTCAGCCTCGTCGGCGGGCGGCTCTATCTCAACATCAGCCGCAGCGTTCATGCCCGCTGGCAGGGCGATATTGCCGGTTACATCGCCCAGGCTGAGGAAAACTGGCCGCGCCTCCAGTGATCGGCGCGTTGCGGCTTGCAAGGACTTTCATCCTGCGCCTTGATGGCGCCAAGGGTTCGATGCGGCGGAGTTGTCCCGTAAGCTGCGAGCCGGATCACGATTCGCGCGATGATTCCGGCCAGCGGCCGATCGGGGAGACGCGCTAAGGAGGGTGAAATGACCGACTATGTCACCGATGTGAAAAAGTATGTGTCCAATGTCGACGAGGAGGCCGTTGCCGGTCTCGTGCGCCATTACGGCATCGCGCTGCGCAACCGCGATTCCTCGCTGGTCGCCGCCTCCGATCCGGCCGAACTGGCGCGTCTGCGCGATCGTTTCCTGAAGAAGAAGCTGCAGCTGACCGATGGAGACGACGCGCTCGACGCGGCGATTGCCGAGGTCATGGAAACGATGAAGGGCGACCGGTCCAAGTCGCGCGTGACCGTCTCCTACATCCTTGCCGAAAAGTACGGCAAGCTGGACATGTTCCACAAGAAAACCAAGAAGTAAGGCTCTTCCGCCGGTTTCGGCGGGGCTTTTCTGGTTCAAGGCGCGCCCGCTTCATGCGGGCGTCGCTCTTTTTTCGGAGGATGGTGCCGTGCGCCCCTATCTCGATCTTCTGGAGCACATTCTGGCGACCGGCAGCGACAAGGGCGACCGGACCGGCACCGGCACGCGCTCGGTCTTCGGCTATCAGATGCGCTTCGATCTGGAGGAGGGGTTTCCACTCGTCACCACCAAGAAGCTGCATCTGCGCTCCATCGTGCATGAGCTTTTGTGGTTTCTCGCCGGGGACACCAACATCGGCTATCTGAAGGCCAACAAGGTTTCCATCTGGGACGAATGGGCCGACGCGAATGGCGATCTCGGCCCGGTCTATGGCAAGCAGTGGCGGTCCTGGGCAGCGCCCGACGGGCGGGTGATCGACCAGATCTCGGACATCCTGCGATTGATCGAGACCAGCCCGGATTCGCGCCGCATGGTGGTTTCGGCCTGGAACCCGGTCGATGTGCCGGAGATGGCGCTGCCGCCCTGTCACTGCCTGTTCCAGTTCTATGTCGCGGACGGGCGGCTTTCGCTTCAGCTTTACCAGCGTTCAGCCGATGTCTTTCTCGGGGTTCCGTTCAACATCGCCTCCTATGCGCTGCTTCTGGCCATGGTGGCGCAGGTGACGGGCCTGAAGCCGGGCAGCTTCGTGCACACGCTGGGCGACGCGCATCTTTACGCCAATCATTTCGAGCAGGCCGAATTGCAGCTGTCGCGGGCGCCGCGCGCCCTGCCCCAGCTTCGCCTTAACCCGGACATCACCTCGCTGTTTGATTTCCGCTACGAGGATATTGCCTTCGAGGGCTACGATCCGCATCCGGCGATCAAGGCCGCGGTTGCGGTCTGAGGACGGGCGGCGCGACAAAGCGGATAAAGGGCCATGACGAATTCCTTCTTCTTGACCGTGTTCATTCTGGTGAATGGCGGCTTCGTGCGCGGCGATCTGGCCGAAGGCTCGGGCGGCTGGCATCCGCGCGCCTATGAAACGATGGCGGAATGCATTGAGCGGCGTGATTTTGCCGCCGAACAGAACGCCACGCTGCGCGAGCGCGACGAGCGGATCACCGAAATGCGCTTCTTCTGTTCCGAGGCCGCCCCGCTCGACGTGATGCCGGAGGAATA
>JAGRKQ010000116.1:3655-6673 GCA_020442235.1 Hyphomicrobiaceae bacterium
CCGGTGGTCATGGGGCGCACGACCTTTGAATCCATCGGACGCCCCTTGCCGAAGCGGCCCAACCTTGTCGTCAGCCGCGATCCGACCTTCCGGCCGGAAGGTGTCGATCTCATTCCCGATCTCGATCTGGCGCTGCAAAGGGCCGACATGCTGGCCGAGGCCTCGGGAGCCGGGGCCTACATGATCATCGGCGGCGCGGAGATCTACGCCCAGACCATTGATGGCGCGGATCGGCTGGAAATCACCCGCGTTCATGCCACCCCGGAGGGGGACCGGCATTTCCCCGACATCGACCCGAATGTCTTCGAGGAAGTGGCGCGCAGCGCCGAGCCGGGCGGGGAAGGGGACGAATTTCCCATGACCTTCCTCACCTATCGGCGCCGGGCGTGACGATTTGCGCTAACCTTGTCGCAATCGGTGCTGCCGCCTTCGTTGAAACGGCCCATCCGCATCCCTATAAATCCTGATGAGCGCGCCGGTTGATTCCGGCGCAAGTGGCACATGCGGCAAGCTTTCAAGACTTTCCCGAAGCAGGAACGAGGATACGGATGCCCTGGAACAATCAAACGGGCGGAGGCCGCGGCGGCGGTCCGTGGGGCGGCGGCGGCGGAGGCTCCGGCGGCCCCTGGGGCAATGGCTCGGGCGGCGGCGGCGTGCAGCCACCGGATCTTGAGGACCTGATCCGTCGCAGCCAGGACCGCTTGCGCAATGTGCTTCCCGGCGGTGGCGGCGGCGGAGCGGCGGGCGCCTCGAAGGCGCTGATCGCCCTCATCGTGCTGATCGGCGTTGTCTTCGGCTCCTATGCCTTCCTCACCTTCCGGGTGCAGCCGGACCAGCTTGGCGTCGTCCTGCGCTTCGGGGCCTTCTCGCGCATTGCCAATCCGGGCCTCAATTTCCGCCTTCCCTATCCGCTGGAGCAGGTCTTCACGCCGAGCGTGACGACCATCAACCGCGTCGATGTCGGCGCGCGCAGCGATGGCGGGCGCGGAGCGATCCGCGACGTTCCGGAAGAAAGCCTGATGCTGACGGGCGATGAAAACATCGTCGATGTCGATTTTGCCGTCTTCTGGCGCATCAGCGATGCCCGGCTTTATCTTTTCAACATCGACAATCCCGAAGGCTCGGTCAAAGCCGTTGCCGAAAGCGTCATGCGCGAGGTCGTCGGACGTTCGGAAATCCAGCCGATCCTGACTCAGGGCCGCCAGATCGCCGAAACCGCCGTGCAGGAACTGATGCAGCAGGCGCTCGACGAATATGGCGCGGGCATCGAGATCACCCAGGTGCAGCTTCTCAAGGTCGATCCGCCCTCGCAGGTGATCGATGCCTTCCGCGACGTTCAGGCGGCGCGCGCCGACAGCGAGCGTGCCCAGAACGAGGCCCAGGCCTATGCCAACCGCATCATCCCGGAAGCGCGCGGCGAAACCGCCCGCATCCTGGAAGCGGCGAACGCCTATCGTGAACAGACGGTCGCCGAAGCGCGTGGTCAGGCGGATCGCTTCACCGCGGTTCTGGAGCAGTATCTGCTCGCCCCGCAGGTGACCCGCGAACGCCTCTATCTGGAGACCATCGAGGACATTCTCGGCTCCACCCAGACCATCATCATCGACCAGCAGCCGGGTGGCCAGGGCGTCGTGCCCTTCCTGCCGCTCGACCAGTTGCAGGGCCGTCAGACCCCGGGAGCGACCCGATGAAGAGCGGCATCTTCGGAGGCATCGGCCTCATCATCATCGCCATCATCGGCCTTCTGGCCTATGCGTCGGTGTTCACCGTCGACGAACGCGAGCAGGCGCTCGTGTTGCAGTTCGGCGAACCGGTGCGGGTGGAAAACGAACCGGGCCTGAAGTTCAAGATCCCGTTCATCCAGAACGTGGCCTATTTCGACCGGCGCATTCTCGATCTCGACAGCCCGGCGCAGGAAATCATCGCCGCCGACCAGAAGCGTCTCGTCGTCGATGCCTTCGCCCGCTACCGCATCACCGATCCCTTGCGCTTCTTCCAGACGGTGACGACGGTTGCCGGCGCCAATTCGCGGCTTTCGACGCTGCTGAATTCGGCAACGCGCCGCGTTCTCGGTGAAGCCTCCTTCGAGGCGATCGTGCGCGACGGACGTGCGGAACTGATGGACCGCATCACACAGCAGATGAACCGCGAGGCGAACAGCTTCGGCATCGCCATCGTCGATGTGCGCATCCGCCGGGCCGATCTGCCGGAAGCCAACAGCCAGGCGATCTTCCAGCGCATGCAGACCGAGCGTCAGCGTGAGGCGACGGAGATCCGCGCCCAGGGTGAGGAAGCGGCGCGCCGCATCCGCTCGCGTGCCGACCGTGAAGCGACGGTCCTGATCGCCGAGGCGACGCGCGAATCCGAGCAGATCCGCGGTGAAGGCGACGGCGAGCGCAACCGCATCTTCGCCGAGGCTTTCGGCCGGGACCCCGACTTCTTCGCCTTCTACCGCTCGATGCAGGCTTACCGGCAGTCGTTCAACGACGGTACGCGACTGGTGATCTCGCCGGATTCGGATTTCTTCCGCTATTTCGGCGATCCGCTCGGCACGCGTTCGGGCGGCGGCACGGGCCGGGGCGGCGTTCGGGCCGGCCAACCCTGATCGTCATCGCTGCGTCGATGACCGCGAATGTCATGATCGGGCGGGAAGAGCGACCCTCTTTCCGCCCGATTGTCTGTTAAAGCCCATCAGTGTTGCGGGATGGCTGTGGTTGCATCCCGATGTGAACCGATCGAGGACGATTTCATGTCATTGTCTTCCCGTTTGCGGGTTCTTCCCGGATTTTTTCTCGCGCTCGTCATGGTGCTGGGTGCACCGGGGCTGGATGCGCGGGCGCAGACGCCGAATGGCCCGGTCTCTGTGGCCGATCTCGCCGAACGCCTGATCCCCGGTGTCGTCAACATCTCCACCTCGCAGACCGTGACCGGCCGGCGGACCATTCCGATGCCGGACCTTCCCGAGAATTCGCCCTTCCGCGACTTCTTCGAGGATTTCTTCGGCCAGCAGCCGGGCGG
>JAGRKQ010000116.1:6732-8631 GCA_020442235.1 Hyphomicrobiaceae bacterium
GGCCTTGTGGTCACCAACAACCACGTCATCGAGGATGCCGACGAGATCGAGGTCATCCTTCAGGACGGCACCAAGCTGCCGGCCCGGCTGATCGGCCGCGACGACAAGACCGACATCGCCTTGTTGCAGGTCGAGAGCGACGAGCCGCTCACCCCGGTCGAGTTCGGTTCCTCCGAAGAACTGCGCGTCGGCGACTGGGTTCTGGCCATCGGCAATCCCTTCGGGCTTGGCGGCACGGTGACGCTCGGCATCGTCTCGGCGATGAACCGCGACATCGGCTCCGGCCCCTATGACGCCTTCATCCAGACCGATGCGGCGATCAATCGCGGCAATTCCGGCGGTCCCCTGTTCAACATGGCCGGTGAGGTCATCGGCGTGAACACGGCGATCATCTCGCCGTCCGGCGGGTCGATCGGCATCGGCTTTGCCGTTCCTTCCGACACGGTCCTCCAGGTCATCGCCCAGCTTCGCGAGTTCGGCGAGACGCGGCGCGGCTGGCTCGGTGTCAACATTCAGGAAGTCACCGACGACATTGCCGAAAGCCTCGGCCTTGACGGTGCGCGCGGTGCGCTGGTCGCCGGCGTGACGCCGGGCGGCCCGGCCGATGCGGCGGGCATCGAGCGCGGCGATGTCATCATTTCCTTTGCCGGCGATGAGGTGCCGACCGCCCGCGCCCTGCCGCGCATGGTCGCTTCGACGCCGGTCGGCACCGAAGTCGAGGTCGTGATCGTGCGCGAAGGCGCGCGAGAGACGCTGTCCATCACGCTCGGACGTCTGGAAGACGGCGAACGCGTTGCCGGCGCCGACGGGCAGAATGGCGACAAGGGCGACGGTGCGCCGATGACGCCGGAAGAAACGCGCGTGCTCGGCCTCACCCTGGAAGAACTCAGTGATGAGGCGCGTTCGCAGCTTTCGCTCGCCGATGAGGTGGAAGGCGTTCTGGTGCGCGAAGTGGATGCCGACTCGGTCGCCTATTCGCGCGGCATCCGCCCGGGCCATGTCATTCTGGAAGTCGGCGAGCGGCCGGTTGCCGAGCCTGCCGACGTGATCGGCCGGATCGAGGACATGCGGGCGGCGAGCGGTGCGGAGCGGCGCGAGCAGGTGCTGTTCCTGATCCAGACCGCCGAAGGCCAGATCCGCTTCATCCCGATCCCGCTCGACGAGTGATCGCGGCGCCAGATTGCGGCGACGCAGTGGAACGAGAAAGGGGGCCTTCGCGGCCCCCTTTTGCTTTTGTCCGGATTGTCTTCCCTCAGGCGGAGACGATCTCGCTGTCCGTGTAGCCTTGCATGTAGAGCAGCGCGGTCAGGTCGCTGTGATGGATCTGGGCGCGGGCCTTTGCCGCGACCGCGGGCTTGGCGCGGAAGGCTACGCCCATGCCGGCCGCCTCGATCATCGCCAGATCGTTGGCGCCGTCGCCAACGGCCATGGTCTCGGCCAGCGACAGCCCCCGCGCTTCGGCATGCGCCCTGAGGGCGTCGAGCTTGGCCTGCCGGCCGAGAATCGGTTCGGCGACGGTGCCGGCGAGCTTGCCGTCCTCGACATTGAGGATGTTGGCGCTGGTTGTGTCGAAGCCGATGCGTTCGGCGATCACCGAGGTGAACAAGGTGAAGCCGCCTGAGACGAGGGCGGTGAAGCCGCCATTGGCACGCATGGTGCGCACAAGCTCGGGGCCGCCCGGCGTCAGGGTGATGCGCTCGGCAATGACCGTGTCGACCACCGAAGCGTCGAGACCCTTCAACAGCGCCACGCGCTCGCGCAGGGCCGGCTCGAAGTCGATCTCGCCGCGCATGGCGCGTTCGGTGATGGTGGCGATCTTGTCCTTGAGGCCGAGTTCGGCGGCCAGTTCGTCGATGCATTCCTGGCCGATCATGGTGGAATCCATGTCGGCGATCAGCA
>JAGRKQ010000116.1:8695-10803 GCA_020442235.1 Hyphomicrobiaceae bacterium
ATGCGCTGAAGCGTGTCGCCGGCATCGCCGGGCAGGGTGAAGGGCAAATCGACGGCGCGGCCTTCGCTGAGGACGCGGGGAGTGGCGCCGCGCGGCAGCAGGGCCTGGGCGGCGGCCACGGCATCGCGGTCGAGGCGCGCGCGGCCGGAGGTGGCAATCAGGGTCGTGACACAAGCGGTCATGAAGGGCACTTTCTCAACGCTCCGCGTGCGCGGCGGTGGCGCTGCACGCCGATTGCGTGCAACAAACCCGGCGGGCCGAAGCACTCCCTTGAAGAGAGCGATTTCAGCATGACGCAACAGGCGGTGCTTATTGCAGGGCCGACGGCCAGCGGCAAGACCGCTCTCGCCCTCGGGCTTGCCTCAATTTTAGTCAATCGCGGCAAGCCTGTAGCGATCATCAACACCGATTCCATGCAGCTTTACCGCGAGATCCCGGTCCTCTCCGCCCAGCCGGCGCCGGAAGAACGCGGCGGGATCGCCCATCATCTTTACGGCACCGTTCCTGCCGCCCGGCCGTTTTCGACCGGGGCCTGGCTCGATGCGGTCACGCCGCTCGTTGAGGGTTTCCGGCGCGATGGCATCGTGCCGCTTTTCGTGGGCGGGACGGGGCTCTATTTCCGCGCCCTGACGCAAGGCCTTGCGACGATCCCGGCGATCCCGGCGGCGATCCGCGAGGGCCTGCGCGCCGAGCATCGCGATACCCCGGCGCCGGCGCTTTTTGCGCTTCTGGAACGCCGCGATCCGCTGACAGCGGGGCGGCTCAGGACGCGCGACAAGCAGCGCATCCTGCGGGCGCTGGAGGTTCTGGAGGCGACGGGCCGGCCGCTCGCCGCCTTTCAGGAGGAGGAACCGGCAACGCCGCCCTTGATCGATCCGGATGCGGCGGCCCGGTTCGTTCTCGACCCGCCGCGCGACTGGTTGCGCGAACGCATCACGCGGCGCATCGGCGCAATGATGGAAGCCGGGGCTTTCGATGAGGCGCGGGCCTTTGCCGCCCTGAAGCTTCCTGCTGATGCGCCCGCCGCCAAGGCCATCGGCCTCAAGGAACTTTCCGCGCATCTTTCCGGCATGTGCGATCTTCACACGGCGCTTGAGGCCATGGATACGGCAACGCGCCGCTATGCCAAGCGGCAGGAGACCTGGTTCCGCCATCAGATGCCCGGCTGGCAGCGCATCGATCCGGCCGGCGGGGATGCGCTTCAACATATGGCGCACACGATTGCCGGTTGACCGGCGGAGCGGCTGCGGCTACCGTCCCGCCAACTGACCTTTTGAGGGCATTATGCTCAATCGTCTTGTAGTTATCTTCGTGCACAGCAGGAGCCGGACCTTGTAGGAGGTCGCGGACTTGACGCTGTGCACACAAAGGGCCTTTAGAGGCCCTTTTTTCTTGGACTGAACAACGTTTTGGACTGAACAACCGGACACGCAAAGGACGAAGTAGGCCATGTCACGGGAGATGACCGGCGCGGAAATGGTGATCCAGGCTCTGAAGGATCAGGGCGTGAAGCATATTTTCGGCTATCCGGGCGGCGCTGTGCTGCCGATCTATGACGAAATCTTCCAGCAGGAGGATGTCGAGCACATTCTCGTTCGCCATGAGCAGGGCGCCGGCCATGCCGCCGAGGGCTATGCCCGCTCCACCGGCAAGCCGGGCGTTGTCCTCGTCACCTCCGGGCCGGGGGCGACCAATATGGTGACCCCGCTCACCGACGCCCTGATGGATTCCATCCCGCTCGTGTGCATCACCGGGCAGGTGCCGACCCATCTCATCGGTTCGGACGCCTTCCAGGAGGCCGACACGGTCGGCATCACCCGGCCCTGCACCAAGATGAACTGGCTGGTGAAGCGCATCGAGGATCTGCCGCGCATCCTGCACGAGGCGTTCTATGTCGCGACCTCGGGCCGTCCGGGGCCTGTGCTCGTCGATATTCCCAAGGACGTGCAGTTCGCGACCGGCCTTTATGAAGGGCCGAAGGGCGGACGCGCCAAGCGCGGTTATTCAGGCTATGAGCCGCAGGTGAAGGGCAACCGCGAGGACATCCGCGAAGCGCTGAAGATCATCGCCAAGGCGAAGAAGCCGGTCTTCTATACCGGCGGCGGCGT
>JAGRKQ010000117.1 GCA_020442235.1 Hyphomicrobiaceae bacterium
CGTCCCGATCCGCACGTTGAGCGCGCTATCGCCAAGAATAAGGGCCAACAAAAAACCCCCTTACCCGCGTGCCTTGATGGCGTTGGCGAGCGCCACGACCTTTTCGGCGATTTCGGCGTGGAGGCGCTCCACCATGCGGCCATTCAGCGAGATCGCGCCGAGGCTGGCGTTTTCCGGCAGGGCGAAGGCGTCGATGATCGCCTGTGCGGCGTCGACCTCGGCCGGATCGGGGGCGAAGATGCGGTTGGCGTCATCCAGCTGCCTGGGGTGGATCAGCGTCTTGCCGTCCATGCCGAGATCGCGGCCCTCAAGGCACTCGGCGGCAAAGCCTTCCGCATTGTCGAGGCTGTTGTAGACGCCGTCGACGACGGCGATGCCGGCCATGCGGGCGGCGGCCACCGACAGCGACAGGAAGGCGAGCATCGGCGCGCGGCCGGGAACGAGGCGGGCGCCGGTTTCCTTGGCAAGGTCGTTGGTGCCCATGATGAAGCAGGCAAGGCGCGGCGCGACGCTGCGTCCGGCATCGGCGATGGCGCGGATGTCGAGAATGGCGCGCGGGGTCTCGATCATCGCCCAGATGGCGATCTTCGGGTCGGCCCCGAGCGCGGCAAGGCGGGTTTCGACGTCGGCCAGATCCTCGGCGCTGGAAACCTTCGGCACCAGGATGGCGTCGGGCGCGGCCATGGCGGCGGCTTCCAGATCGGCGAGTCCGTAGGGGCTTGCGAGCGAATTGATGCGGATCACCACCTCGCGCGGGCCGAAGCCGCCGGCCTTCACCGCATCGCAGACCTGGGTGCGGGCCAGATCCTTGGCGTCCGGGGCGACGGCGTCCTCAAGGTCGAGGATGACGGCATCGGTGTCGAGGGTCCTGGCCTTTTCCAGCGCGCGGGCGTTGGAGCCGGGCATATAGAGGACGGAGCGGCGCGGGCGGATGGCGTCGGACATGGATCGGTCTCCGGATGGGTTGTGCGTTGCAGCAGTGCTAGCGGAGTTTTCGTCTTGTCAAAAGCCGTCCTTTGGCGAAGCCTCCCCGCATGACGGACGGCAGAGCGGACATTCTCATCATCGGCGCGGGCGCGGTCGGGCTTTCGGCCGCCGTCTTCCTGACGTCGCGTTTCGGCTTTGAAGGGCGCGTCGTCGTCGTCGATCGCGATCCTCAGGGCGCGCGCTCGCAGACGGTGCGCTCGGCCGCCTCGCTGCGCCAGCAATTCTCGATCGCCGAGAACATTCGCCTCTCCCGCGAAGGGCTGGCGCTGATGGAGGACCTCAAGGCCCGCCACGGTGCAGAGGGCGACATCGGCTTTCGCGAGGGGCGTTATCTCGTCCTTTGCGATGCAGAGGATCGCGACGCCCTTGCGCGCGCCGTCGCGCTTCAGCGCATGGAAGGCGCGGCGACGCTGTTCCTCGATGAAGGCGGTCTCCAGGACCGCTTCGGCTGGCTGCGGGCGGATGGGCTTTGCGGCTCGCTCGGGCAGGGCGGGGAAGGCTGGTTCGATCCCTGGCGGCTGCTCAGCGTTCTGAAGCGCGAGGCGGTTTCGGCAGGGGCCACGATCCTCGGCGGCGCGGTGCGACAGCTTGACATCGAGGCGGGCCGGGTCACGGGGGCGCTTTTTGAGGACGGGACGCGGATTGCAGCCGGCCTCACCATCCTCTGCGCCGGCTGCCACACGCCGCAGCTTCTGGAGCGGGCCGGCCAGCGCATCGCCGTCGAGCCGGTCAAGCGCAGCGTCTTCTCGCTCGCAACGCCCGATCCGGTGCCGGAAATGCCGCTGGTCGCGCTGCCGTCCGGGGTCTGGGTGCGGCCGGAAGGGGCCGGCTACATCGCCGGCTGGTCGCCGCCTGACGGGGACGATCCGGCCAGCGATCCCGACGATGACGCACCCGATACGCTGTTGTTTGAAGACAGGCTCTGGCCGCTTCTGGCCGAGCGCATCCCGGCCTTCGAGCGGCTGAAGATGACCGGCGCCTGGGCGGGGCATTACGACATGAACCGCATCGACCAGAACGCGCTTCTGGGCGCGGTCCCGTGGCGCGAGGGGCTGCTCTTTGCCTGCGGCTTTTCCGGTCACGGGGTGCAGCATGCCCTGCCAATGGGTCGGGCGCTTGCAGAACTTGCGCTTTATGGCGGCTTTCGCAGCCTCGATCTTTCGCGCCTGTCGCCATCACGCCCCGAGGCGCTGACGGAAACCGGCATCATCTGAACGAACGGGTTACCCTCGCTGCGCCGGCTGCTTTCGTTTCGCCGGCAGGCATGGCAAAGAAGGCGCGCTCAGGAACACCCAAAGCCCCCGAGGAACGACCGCCCGTGAACGCTGCTCCGGACCCTTCCGACAAGGCCGCCGTCCTCGTCATTTCCAGCCTCGTTGCGCGCGGCTCGGTCGGGGCGCGCGCCAGCGCCTTCGCGCTCGAGCGGCACGGCCATCCGGTGTGGCTGGTGCCGACGGTGTGGCTGCCCTGGCATCCGGGGCAGGGCGAAGCGCCGCGCATCGTGCCGGATGGCGCGGCCTTTCAGGCAAGCCTCGATGCCATGGCCGCGTCCGACAAGCTGGGCGAGATCGGCGCCGTGCTCACCGGTTATCTCGGCGATGGCGCGCAGGCAGCCCCCATCGGACGGCTGATTGATGCCGTTCGCGCCGCCAATCCCGATGTGCTCGTCGTCGTCGATCCGGTGTCGGCGGATGAACGCGGGCCCTATGTGCCCGAAGCCGTGCTCGATGCGCTGCGCGGCGAGCTTCTGCCCCGCGCCGATGTGCTGACGCCGAACCGTTTCGAGCTGGCCGCGCTCTCCGGCCTTCCCGCAGGCGGCGATCCGGCGCAACTGGCCGCCGCTGCCCGGCGCCTGGGGATCGGCCTGACGGTCGTCACCTCGGCGCTCGGCATCATGCGCGGGGCGATCGGGGCGCTTTCGGTTTCCGCCCGCGAGGCGATCCTTGCCGAACACGCGGCCGTGCCCGATGCGCCGCACGGCACCGGCGATCTCTTTGCCGCGCTTCTGACGGCGCACATGCTCGCCGGCGCCAATGCCGAAGAAGCGTTGACGCGCGCGACAAGCTCGGTCTTCGACATCATCGCACGCACCGTTCGGCGTGGCGGCGACGAACTTCTCATCGCCGCCGAACAGACCTCGCTGATCCGCTCGCTCGCCATGGTGCGCACGCGGCGCATCGTGGAGCCGGCACAGCGGGCCTGATCTCTGTGTGCGCTTGACCTTTACGGAAGAGTCAGCGTCCGGGTGGCGATGACCCGTTCGCCCCGCACCACGCCGGCTTCCAGCCGGTAGGGGCCGGATGGCGGCGTGCCGCGCCGGCCGGTGAAGAACAGTGCCTGCGCCTTGGCGCGGTCATAAGGTTCGGAGGCGCCCTCGGCGATGGTTGCGCCGTCGCCGCCGACAAGCCGGAGCGCCAGCCGGTCGCCCTCCTGCAGATTGATCGCCCAGCCATAGATGACGATGGCCTCGGAGCCCTGTCCGGGCTGCTCGGGGCGGGCGCGGGACAAGGCCGCCAGATCGACGCCGCCCGGTGCCAGGCCGACTTCGATGATCTGCGTCAGGCTGTCGGTGGCTTCGGCAAACGCTCCATCGGCAAACAGCGACTGCACCGCCGGGCCGCAGCCTTCGGCCGCCGTGCGTCCGGTGAAGGGGTCGATGACGGTGCCGGCGCGGCGCAGGGTGACATGCAGGTGCGGAAAGGCGGTGCGGCCGGTCTGGCCCATGCGGGCGATGGGTTCGCCGGCCGCCACCGTCTCGCCCTCGGTGACGACGATCGAGCCGGAAAGCAGGTGGCAATATTGCGTCTGCCAGCCGCCTTCATGGTCGATGACGATGCCGTTGCCGCAATCCTCGCCGGGGCGGTGGGTGCCTTCGGGGGTGCCGTTTCGCGTGGCGCGCACGGTGCCGGCGGCCATGGAGCGCACCGGCGGAGCGGCGATGAGATCGCGCGGGCGCAGGACCCGCACATCGAAACCCTGATGGCCGTCATAGCTCGCCGCGCCGCAGACCGGATCGGCGACATCCGGGCCGGGGTCGAGATCGGCCAGTTGCTGCAGGAAGCAGGTTTCGCCCAGTGTGCAGTCGAGGGGGAAGAGAAAACCCTGCGCGGCCGCCGGCGTTGCCGCAAGCATGGCGGCAAGCGGCAGGATCAGGCGGAAGGATGTGGCTCTGCGCATGGCCTGAACCTGCCTGCTTCGCGGGGGGCGTGGCAACAGGGGCGGCGGGGTTTTTAGTGGTCCCGACTCTTGCGCTTCGCTGCCCCAGTCTTGCAGCTTCGCTGCGCTCAATGCGCGACCCTGGGTCGGGTGTGGGAAATCGTTCAGGAAAGGTTGGCGATGCGCCGGTCCAGCCCGTCGCGCACCGCCGGCCATTCTTCCCGCAGGATCGAGAAGACGACCGTGTCGCGCCAGCTGCCGTCCGGGCGCGGGCGCTCGTGCCGCAACACCCCTTCGCGCGTGGCGCCAAGCTTCAGCACCGCCGCCTGGCTGCGTTCGTTCAGGATGTCGACCTTGAACTGGATGCGCTCGAAGCCGCAGGTCTCGAAACCATGGGCCAGCAGCAGCCGCTTGGCCGCCGGGTTGACGATGCCGGCCCAGACATCGGGGTGATACCACGTGTAACCGATCTCGAAATTGCCCTTCACCGTGTCGATGTCGAAGCAGCGGCTCATGCCGACGACGCGTCCGTCAAGGCGGACGACGAAGGGAACGTGGCTGGCAGCGCGCGCGGCCAGAGCATCGGCGACATAGGCTTCGGGCGATCCGCCGATCAGCGGCGTGAAGCGCCAGATGGAGGGCTCCGAAGCGGCCTCGACGATGGCGGGGGCGTCGGTCTCGACAAGCGGGGCGAGGGTGACGGGGCCAAGGCTCAGGGGATCGAGAATGAAGGCGGCCATGCGGGCTCCGGTTCTGGAAAGCAAAAGTGGCGAGAGCTGCCATGCGCTTCCTGCCCTTGCGCCGAATGGGCGCAAAGTGCAAGCCATCGCGAGAGACGATCGCCAGCCCGGCATGAGGCACTCAAGATGCAGTTCTTCGGACTTTCCCTTGCCGAATGGGCGGTGTTCCTGCCGGCCTGTTTCGCGCTCAATCTCTCGCCGGGGCCGAACAACATCCTGGCGCTCTCCAACGGGGCGCGGTTCGGGGCCTTGCGGGCAACGCTGGCCGGCTGCGGGCGGCTCCTTCCCTTCGCGGCGATGATCGTGCTGACGGCGATCGGACTCGGCGCGCTTCTGGCGGCGAGCGCTGCGGCCTTCACCGTCCTGAAGCTGGCGGGCGCGGCCTATCTGGTCTGGCTCGGGGTCAAGCTCTTCCGGGCCGGGGCGCCGGTCGTGGAGGAAGGATCGGCATCGGAGCCTCTGGCCGCCATGGCCCTGCGCGACGGTCTCATCGCCGCAACCAATCCCAAGGCGATCCTGATCTTCACCGCCGTCCTGCCGCAGTTCATCGAGCCGGGCGCGCCTTTCGTGGAGCGCTTCCTGACTCTCGGGCTGGTGTTTCTGGTGCTCGAAGTCGCCGCGGTCGCCGTCTATGCCTCGGGCGGGGCGCTGGCGGCGCGGTTCGGCGGTGGAAACGCGGTTCTGAAGCACATGAACCGGGTCTGCGGCGGCGCGCTCGTTCTGGCCGGCGGCGCGCTCGCCTTGGCGCGGCGCTGAAAGGCCGTCTCGCGCCTCGCCGTCACCGGTCGATCTTGCAAGCGCCCCGCCGGGCGGCTAATCGGCATGCCAAAGCCCATCCAAGCGAATGAGGAACCGCCATGACCGTCTCCGCCAATGTCCTTCTGCTTCCCGGCGACGGGATCGGCCCCGAAGCCACCCTTGAGGTGAAGAAGCTGATGACCCGGCTTGCCGAGACGGGGCTTGCCCGGTTCGAGATCGAAGAAGACCTCGTCGGCGGCTCGGCCTTCGATGCGCATGGCGAAGCGGTGTCGGACCAGACGATGGGCCGGGCGCTTGCCGCCGATGCGGTGCTGTTCGGCGCGGTCGGCGGGCCGAAGTGGGACAATGTGCCTTACGACAAGCGCCCGGAAGCCGGCCTTCTGCGCCTGCGCAAGGATCTTCAGCTTTTCGCCAACCTGCGCCCGGCGATCTGCTATCCGGCGCTGGCGGAAGCTTCCTCGCTGAAGCGCGAGCTGGTGGAAGATCTCGACATTCTCATCATCCGCGAGCTGACCGGCGGGGTCTATTTCGGCGAGCCGAAGGAAATCGTCACGCTGGAGAACGGCGAACAGCGCGCCGTCGACACGCAGGTCTACACCACCCACGAGATCGACCGCATCGCCCGCGTCGCCTTCGACCTTGCCCGCACGCGCAAGAGCAAGGTTTCCTCGATGGAAAAGCGCAACGTCATGAAGTCGGGCGTGCTCTGGAACAAGGTCGTCTCGGCGGTCGGCAAGGATTATCCCGACGTGGCGCTGGAGCATGTCCTGGCGGACGCCGGCGGCATGCAGCTGGTGCGCGCGCCGAAGCAGTTCGACGTCATC
>JAGRKQ010000118.1 GCA_020442235.1 Hyphomicrobiaceae bacterium
ACCATGCCGCCGATCAGCTGCACATCATAGTGACGCTGGCCAAGGACGCGCCGGGCGGCCTCGCGCACGGTCGCAAAGGCCGGAACGAGCAGGTCGTCGAGCTTCTTGCCGTTTTCGAGTTCTTCGCGGAAGGCGGCGGTGCGTGCCTTCAGCGCTTCATCCGACAGGGCCTTCAGCTCGTCCTCGAGGGCGTTGATCGCCTCGACGCGGGCGCGATAGGCGCGGACCTTGCGGTCGTTGGCGGAGCCGAGGATTTTGCTGGCAATCTTGCCGAGACCGAGCATGGAGTGTCTCTTCCCTTGTGCCGAGGGGCCTCGCATGAGGTCGTGCCGAACGGCGGTTGCGGGCAGTGGAGCCGGATCATGCGGCACCGATACTGCCGAAAAAAGGCCGGTTTCAGATAAGAAGCGGCCTTGGAGTTGTCAACGCGCGCAACTGCGGTCATGGTGCCGCCCGAATTCGCGGCCATGCGTCGCCTCGTCCTCCCAACAGACCCAGGGAAATGCCTTTATCATGACATCCGCCTTTCTCGCACGCCGCACGCTTGCCGCGTTCGGACTCGCCGCCGTTCTCGGTCTGGCTGCCGCGCCGGTCCGTGCCCAGACCGCCGAAGAAGCGCCCGATCCGCTGACCGTCGTGGCCAAGGTTGGCGACATCGAGATCACCGAAGAGGCGATCCAGATGGCCTATCAGGATTTCGGCCAGCAGCTTCAGAACGTGCCGGAGGGCGAACGCCGCCGGGTCGTCGTCGATGCGCTTGTCGACATGTATCTCCTGGCCCGGGCCGGCGAGGAAGCCGGTCTCGGCGAGCGCGAGGATTTTGCCCGCCGCATGGCCTTCCTGCGTGCCCGCCAGCTGCGCACCAGCTACCTGATCGAGAATGTCGCTTCGGCGGTCAATGAGGAAGCGGTCCGCGCGGCCTATGACGAGGCGGTCTCCAGCTTCACTCCGCAGCCGGAAGTGCGCGCCCGCCACATTCTGGTGGAAACCCGCGAAGCGGCCGAGGAAATCATCGGCCTTCTGGAAGATGGCGGTGATTTCGTCGAGATCGCGCGCGAGCGCTCCACCGGCCCGTCCGGCCCGCAGGGCGGCGATCTCGGCTGGTTCGGCCGCGGCCGCATGGTGGAGGCCTTCGAGGAGGCCGCCTTCACGCTGGAAGCCGGCGAATACACCAGGGAGCCGGTGGAAACCCGCTTCGGCTGGCACGTCATCCTCGTGGAGGAAAAGCGCGAATCCGCGCCCCCGCCCTTCGAGCAGATCGCCCCGCAGCTGGAACAGGCGATGCTCCAGCGCGCCTTCTCCGAAACGCTGACGGGCCTGCGCGAGGGCGTCGAGATCGACTATCTCGATCCGAGCGTGGCGCCGCCGGAGCCGCAGACCCCGGCCGAGGGCGAAACGCCCCAGCAGCAGTAAGGCCAGTCACATGCATCCGGGCCGCGCGTATCGTGCGGCCCGTTTCTGTTTCAGGGATATGCCATGAGCGGTGACGTTTCTCCTTTCGCCCCGACGCAGTTTCCGGTCGCCGGCCCGGTCGGCGGGGTGCGCCTTGCCACGGCCGAGGCCGGCATCAAATACAAGAACCGCACGGATGTGCTGCTCGCCGCGTTTCCCGAAGGCACGAGCGCTGCCGGCATGTTCACCACCTCGCGCTGTCCTTCCGCGCCGGTCGACTGGTGCCGGCGCGCGCTGGCCGGCGGACGGGCACGGGCGCTTCTGGTCAATTCCGGCAACGCCAATGCCTTCACCGGCCAGAAGGGGCGGGCCTCCACGCAGCGCTCGGCGGCGATTGTTGCCGATGCGCTCGGCTGTGCGCCCGAAGCGGTGTTCCTGGCGTCCACGGGCGTCATCGGCGAGCCGCTGGATGCGGAAAAATTCGCCGGCGTCATTGACACGCTGACCGCGGCGCTTGCCGGGCAGGACGCCGCCGATGCGCGCTACTGGACGGATGCGGCGCGCGCCATCATGACGACCGACACCTTCCCCAAGCCGGGCGGGCGCACGGTCGATCTCGGCGACGGCACGTCCGTGCGCCTTGCCGGCATGGCCAAGGGCGCGGGAATGATCGCGCCGGACATGGCGACGATGCTCTCCTTCCTCTTCACCGATGCCGCCATCGCGCCTTCGGTGTTGCAGGCGCTGTTGAAGGATGCCGTCGAGCCAAGCTTCAACTGCGTCACCGTCGACGGCGATACCTCGACCTCCGATACGGTGCTTCTGTTTGCGACCGGCGCGTCCGGGATCGCGGAAATCACGTCGCTTGACGATCCGCGCGCCAGGGCCATCGGCGCCGCGCTCGCCGGGCTGTGCCTGGAGCTGGCCCACTGGATCGCCAAGGACGGCGAGGGGGCGCGCAAATTCGTCGAGATCCGTGTCGAGGGTGCCGTCAGCGATGCGTCCGCAAAGGCAATTGCCAAGTCGATCGCCAATTCGCCGCTGGTGAAGACCGCGATCGCAGGCGAGGACGCCAATTGGGGCCGCATCGTCATGGCCGTCGGCAAGGCGGGCGAGCCGGCCGAACGCGACCGGCTGGCGATCTGGTTCGGCGATGTGCGCGTTGCCGTCGAGGGCGAGCGCGATCCGGCCTATTCGGAGGCGGCGGCTTCGGCGGTGATGGAAGCGAGCGACATCACGATCCGCGTCGAACTGGGCATGGGGCCGGGCACGGCGCGGATGTGGACCTGCGATCTCACCAAGGAATATGTGGCGATCAATGGCGACTACCGCAGCTGACGGCGCTCTTGCCGTCATCACCGGAACCGAGCCGGCGCTGATCCCGTCGGCCCGGATGCGGCAGGTGGAAGAAGCCTTTCTTGCCACCTGGCCGGCGCTTGATCAGAAAACCCTCGGAAGCTGGCGCCTTGGCGCTGCCGAAGGGGTCACCGGGCGGTCCAATTCGGTGACCGTTCTCGGGGATGACGACCTTGACGGCAAAGCCCTTTCAGAGCGGCTGGACGCGGTCGAAGCGTTTTATGCCGCGCGCGCGCTTGCCAGTGTTGTGCGTGTGACGGCGCTGACGCCGCCGGCCCTGATCGATGCGTTGCGCGCACGCGGCTATCGGCCGGAAGATGCGAGCCGGGTTCTTGTCGGCACGCTGCCGGCGGACCGCATCCGCCTCGAAGAGGCCCGCGCGAAGGGATGGGTTATCGAAGACGAGGCCGGGGAGCCGTTTTTCTCGGCCGCCGATGGCACGGGCAGCCGCACCTCTGGCCATCGCCGGGTGCTTGAAGCGCTGCTGGCCAAGGTCGGCGGAGCGAAAGCCTTCATCAGCCGTCACGATGAGAAAGGCCCGCTGGCCGGAGCGTATGTTGCCGTTCATGGCGCGATGCTGACGCTCTACAATGTGGCGACCGCCGAACGCGCCCGCCGCACAGGGCTTGCCAGCCAGATGATGCGGATCGCCGCCGGCTTCGGGGCTGATGCGGGCGCAGACACGCTGTTTCTGTTCGTCGCTGCCGGCAATGACCCGGCCCTGACGCTCTATCGCCGCTTCGGCGCCAGCCAGGTCTACACCTATGCCTATTGGCGCAAGGAGGCGGGCGCATGAGCCGGCGGATGCTTCTGGTCGTCGCCGTCGCGCTGGTCGATGCCGACAACCGCGTGCTGATCGCCCAGCGCCCGGAAGGCAAGTCGCTGGCCGGGCTTTGGGAGTTTCCGGGCGGCAAGGTGGAGCCGGGCGAAGCGCCGGAGGCTGCGCTCATCCGCGAACTTTCCGAAGAACTCGGCATCGACACCAGCGCGGCCTGTCTTGCGCCGCTGACCTTTGCCAGCCACGCCTATGAGGACTTTCATCTCCTGATGCCGCTTTATGTCTGCAGGCGCTGGAAGGGCATTGCCCAGCCACGCGAGCATCAGGCGCTGAAATGGGTGAAGGCCAACCGGCTGCGCGACTTTCCCATGCCCGAGGCCGATCTACCGCTGATCGCGCCGCTGATGGATCTTCTCTGAAAAAGTGCCGGCTCTCCATCCTCTGTGAAGGAAATGGCCCGATGCTCTTGCTTCGGGACGTGGCGTCAGGGGTGCACCATGGCTGACAGCACGAAGCTGGCCGGATTGATTTCAGACCTGCTGCGCTGCGAGCGCGGCGCGACGGTGATCGAATACACGATGATCGCCGGCTTCATCGCGCTGGTGATTGCCGCGACGGTCCGGCTGGTCGGTTCGGAAAACGCCGCCGGCTTTGACGATCTTCCCGACGTCGTGCGCTGATCGGGCGATTGCTGCGCGGGCGTTTAGCGGCCCGCCTTGTCGCCGGCGCCGATCTCGCTGGTGTTGAGCGCATCGGCAAGACGCATGCGCGCCGAACCGGGGCGCAGCGGCTTCTGCTGGCTTTCATGCGGCGCCCAGCCCGAAAAGGAAACGATCTCCACCGTCGCCCGCAGCCGTCCGTCGGCATCGCCATGGCGTTCGGCATAAAGTGCGGCGGCGCGCAGGGCGGTTGTCCGCGACAGGGGCGGGCCGCTGTTGCCGAGCGGCGCGTTGGCGCCCATGGCCCGCAGGTCGCGCACCAGGTGGAACAGGCTGTCGTAACGCACCGTCAGCGTGTCGACATCGGTGACGGGCAGCGCGAAGCCGGCGCGTTGCAGGAGCTGGCCGAAATCACGCACATCGATGAAAGGCGCAACGCGCATCGCCGCGCCGCCGCGCTCGGCATCGGCTTCCAGCAGCACCCCACGCAGTTCCTTCAGCGTGTTGCCGCCGATGAGCGCGCCGAGAAACAGCCCGTCCGGCTTCAGTGCCCGGCGGATCTGCACCAGAGCGCCGGGCAGGTCGTTGACCGCCTGGAGCGCGAGGGCGGAGAACACCGCATCGACGCTCTGCGGGGCGAGCGGCAGCCATTCCTCGTCCGCGATGGCCACTCCATCCGCCCGCCCCTTCGGGGCAAGGCGCAGCATCGTGCCGATGGCCGGGTGGGCGGCGAGGGCCTCGGCAAGGCGGGCATCGGGCGTTGCAAGATCGACGGCCAGCGGAAACTGCCGGGTGATCACCGACAGGCGGTCGAGAAGGTCCTCGCCCGCGCGGTCCAGCAGGAAGAACGGGTCGTTCTCGGGGCCTGACGCCAGACGGGCCCGGCGCTCGGCAAGGCGCTGGCGGTCGAAGATCGTCCGGGGGGAGGCGGAAGGGGCTGACATGACCGGGACCATAGCGGCTTTGCCGGTTCCGGGCATCTCTTTCCTTGAAGGCTTGCGCTTCCCTTGAAGGCTTGCGCTTTGCGCTGCCTGGCGCATGCTTGTCTTCATGGATCACGGTTCCGGCCTCATCACGGAACGGCTCAACCGCGCCGGCAGGCTTGCCGGGCGGGTTGCCGATCTCCTTCTGCCGCCGACCTGCCCGGCCTGCGGTGTGCCGACCGGCGGGCCGGACGGGGTCTGCGCGGCCTGTTTCCGCAGGCTGTCCTTTATCGAGGCGCCCTTCTGCGCCCGGCTCGGCCGGCCTTTGCGCTACGATCTCGGAGCCGGGGCGCTTTCGGCCGAAGCGATCGCCGATCCACCGCCCTTCACCCGCCAGCGCGCGGCGGTTCTCTACAACGAGACGGCCGGGCGCATCGTCCACGGCTTCAAATATCGCGACCGGCCGGAGCTTGGCGCCTTCATGGCCCGCGCCATGGCCCGCAGCGGCAAGGCGCTGCTCGATGAAGCCGATCTGGTGGTGCCGGTGCCGATGCACCGATTGCGGCTGTTCCTGCGCCGTTACAATCAGTCGGCCCTTCTGGCGAAAACGCTCGCCCACGGATCAGAACGGACCTATGCGCCGCTGGTCCTCAAGCGCACCCGGCGCACCCGTCGTCAGGTCGGGCTCGACCAGAAGGCGCGTGCGGCGAACGTCAAGCGCGCCTTTTCCGTTTCCATGAAAGATCGACCCGTGCTCGCCGGCCGCCGCGTTCTTCTCGTCGACGATGTGGTGACGAGCGGGGCGACGGTGCGCGAGGCGACGAAGGCGCTGCTTCGGGCCGGTGCCCTGGCGGTGGATGTTCTGGCCTTCGCGCTGGTTGTTCCCGGCGAGGAAGGCGCACTATATGCGTGAAACGGTGCGGCCCCGCCGCCTTTCCATCCACGTCAGGACGATCCGCCATGGCTGAAGTCGAGATCTACACGAGGGCGCTTTGCGGCTATTGCCTGCGCGCCAAGCGGCTGTTGAACGACAAGGGCGTTCCCTTCACCGAGCATGACGCGACCTATGACACGAGCCTTCGCAACGAGATGATCAAGAAGGCGCATGGGCAGATGACCTATCCGCAGATCTTCATCGACGGCCGGCACATCGGTGGCTGCGACGATCTTTTCGCGCTCGACCGGGCGGGCAAGCTCGATCCCCTGCTTCAGGCCTGAACCATGGTGCGCGTCGCCCTTGCCCAGATGCGTTCCGGCCGCACGGTGATGGAGAATGTCGAAGCGGTGGAACGTTTCGCCGAAGAGGCCGCCGGAGCTGGCGCGGCCTATCTCCAGACGCCGGAGATGACGACGCTTCTGGAGCGCTCGCGCACGGCGCTGATCGAGAAGATCGCCCCTGAAGCGGAGGCCGAGGCGATTGCGCGGCTGCGCGATGCCGCGCGCCGGAACCGCCTCACCCTGCATGTCGGCTCGCTGCCCTTCGCGCTCGATGCCGGGAAGGTCGCCAACCGCGCTTTCGTCATCGGGCCGGACGGGGCGGTGCTTGCCACTTACGACAAGATCCACCTCTTCGACGTCGATCTCGACAATGGCGAGGCGAAAGCTGGCGGGAATCGGCGACCTATCAGGGCGGCGAGCGGGCCGTCATGGTCGAGACGGAGGCGTTCTCGCTCGGTCTTTCCGTCTGCTATGACCTGCGCTTTGCCGCGCTTTACCGGGCTCTGGCGCAGGGCGGAGCACAGGTTCTGGCCGTGCCGGCCGCCTTCACGCGCCAGACCGGCGAAGCGCACTGGCATGTCCTGTTGCGCGCTCGCGCCATCGAGACCGGCTCCTTCGTGCTCGCCGCCGCGCAGGGCGGGCGTCACGAGGACGGGCGCGAAACCTATGGCCATTCCCTGATCGTCGATCCCTGGGGGCGGGTGCTGGCGGAAAAGACCGACGCCGAACCGGGTCTTCTGATTGCCGACCTGGAGCTTTCCCGTGTGGCCGAAGCGCGACAGCGTATTCCTGCGTTGCAGCATGACCGGGTTTTCACGCTTGACAGGATTGCCCGCCCGGCGCGACTTGATGGGGCATGATCCGCTATCAGCTCATTTGTGACGATGGGCATCGCTTCGATGCCTGGTTCCGGTCTTCGGGCGACTGCGACCGTCAACTCGGTGCAGGGCTGGCCGAGTGCCCGCATTGCGGATCGCCGGAGATTTCCAAGGCCCTGATGGCGCCGTCGCTGAATGCCCGCGAAGAGACAGTGCGTGAGGTTGTGGCCGCACCCGAAACCGCACGGCCGGAAGGCGTGCCGGCCAGGGACGCCGTCGTTGCCGGTGAGGCGGCGCGTGAACTTGCGGAGCTGCGCGAGCGGATGCGGGCCCTGCGCGAAGACGTGATGGCCAAGGCCGAACATGTCGGCACGCGCTTTCCCGAAGAGGCCCGGCGCATTCATTACGGCGAGCGCGAAGCCGCCGGTATCTGGGGCGAGGCCACGCCGGACGAGGCGCGTTCGCTCGCCGAGGAGGGCATCGCCTTCGCGCCGCTGCCGATCTTTCCCGACGAGCGCAACTGAAATCGGATTTGTGCTGGCTGTCCGTATTGCCGGGTCAGACCCGGGAAGGACGGCGTCTCAATCGCGTCCCGAGACCAGCATGTAATTGACGTCGGTGTCCGCGCTCGGCTTCCACTGGCCGGTGAGGACGTCATAGACGACGCCGGTCATGTCCTGGACGGCCAGGCCGCCGGCATCCAGCGCGGCGACAAGCTCGTCCGGGCGCACCAGCATCTCATAGGTGTGGGTGCCGACGGGCAGCCAGCCGAGGATGCGTTCGGCGCCGACGATGGCCATCGCCCAGGCCTTGCGGGTGCGGTTGATGGTGGCGACGAACATCAACCCGCCCGGCTTCACCATTTGCGCGCAGCGTCCGACATAGGCCGGCATGTCGTTGACGTGCTCCACCACCTCCATGTTGAGCACGACGTCGAAACGTTCGCCGGCATCGGCCAGCGCCTCGGCGGTGGAGGCACGGAAATCGATGGCAAGGCCCTGCTCTTCGGCATGGACGGAGGCGGTCTTGATGTTCTCCACCGAGGGGTCGACGCTGACGAGATCGGCGCCGAGCCGCGCCACCGGTTCTGAAAGAAGCCCGCCGCCGCAGCCGATGTCGAGAAAGCGCAGGCCCTCGAAGGGGCGCATGGCGCGCGGATCGCGGTCAAAGCGCGTGCAGACATGATCGCGGATGTAGCCAAGCCGCACCGGATTGAACTTGTGCAACACGCCGAACTTGCCCTTCGGGTTCCACCATTCGGCGGCGAGGGCGGAAAACCGCGCGACTTCGTCCGGATTGACGCTGGCGGCGCTCGGGTCGCTCATGGTCCAGTCCTTTCCTGCTGCGTGTGCGGGCACTGTCTCTTCAGCCCGGCTTCCCCTGACTTCGGTCTTTGTGCGGGCAAGGTCAAGCCGCCGATCCCAAGCGGATCGCCCCCATCCGCGGGGCCTCCGTCCAAAGGGTGCCATTGCGCGCGCGGGCACTTGCCTTTAGGAGACGCGCCACAAGGCGCATGAGCGCCGCAGACGGGTTCAGGAAACGGTAAGAACGCCATGGCGCGGCTGGTGATGAAGTTCGGCGGCACTTCGGTTGCGGATCTCGACCGCATCCGCAATGTCGCACGGCATGTGAAGCGCGAGGTCGAACAGGGCAACGAGGTGGCCGTCGTCGTCTCGGCCATGGCC
>JAGRKQ010000119.1:0-221 GCA_020442235.1 Hyphomicrobiaceae bacterium
GTCCCACCGGCGCCTGAGCGGACCCGTTTCGGCATAAAATCTTGGCATCTCCCTCAGCCGCCCCATAACGGTTGGGACGCGCCTTTCCGGCGCCGGCTCTCAGGGAGATGCTCTTGCCCGATATCGTCACGCTTTCCGGTTCGACGCGGACCGGATCCTTCAACGCCGCGCTTGCAGCGCACATCGCCCGCCGCCTCGATGCGCTCGGCGCCAGCGCCGAG
>JAGRKQ010000119.1:242-3353 GCA_020442235.1 Hyphomicrobiaceae bacterium
ATCTATGACGGCGATCTGGAACAGGCCGAAGGCGTGCCGGAAACAGCGCTCGCCCTGAAGCGGCGCATCGGCGCGGCGGACGGCGTCGTTCTCGTGACGCCCGAATACAATGCCGGCATCCCGCCGCTTCTCAAGAACGCCATCGACTGGGTCAGCCGGATCACCGAGGAGGGCGACGCGCCGGGTTCGGTGTGGAAGGAACGTCCGACGCTGCTGGGGGCGGCGTCTCCGGGTGCGCTTGGCGGCATCCGCGCGCTTTTGCAGCTGCGCCAGACGATGGAAGTCGGGCTTGGGGCTTTCGTTGCTCCCTCCTGGATCATGCTGCCGGGCGCGGGCGGGGCCTTTGCCGAGGACGGCACGCTGAAACCGGGCCGCAGCGCCGATCTGATGGAAGCGGCCCTTGCCCAGTTCCTGCGCCTCGTTGAAGCGGTGCCGGGCCTGCGCACGCCGCGCTGAGGCATTCCGCCCGAGACCCTTCCGGGTCCGGTGCACCGGGCCGCTTTCCCCCTCGCCGGGAACGCGCTACAGGGATGCCCAGTCACACGCCCGCACCGGAGCCGCCATGCTGACCCGCGCCAGTCTTCAGCCCAGGGATCGCCTTTGCCTTGCCCTCGATGTTGCCGATGTCGACACCGCGCGCGCGCTTCTGGACCAGGTGGCGGCGCATGTCGGCATCGTCAAGATCGGCTACCGGCTCGGCTATGCCGGCGGGCTCGACCTCATCAATGAGCTTGCGGCGGCCGGAACGAAGGTCTTTGCCGACTTCAAGTTGCACGACATCGACAACACCGTCGCCGATGGGGTGGCGAGCCTGTCGGCGCGCGGCGCGGCGCTGATGACCACCCATGCCTATCCGAAGACGATGCGCGCCGCCGTGGCCGCGCGGCCCGAACATGGCCCGGTGCTGCTCGGCGTCACCGTTCTGACTTCGATGGATGATGCCGATCTTGCCGAAGCCGGCTATGCGATGGGCGTTTCCGAGCTCGTTGAAAAGCGCGCCCGTGATGCGGCTGTTGCCGGCATGGGCGGGCTCGTCTGTTCGGCCGCCGAGGCGGAAAGCCTGCGCGCGATCCTTCCCGACACCATGCTGCTCGTCACGCCCGGCATCCGTCCGGCCGGGGCGGAGCGTGGCGACCAGAAGCGGGTGATGACGCCCGAACGCGCCATCCGCGCCGGGGCGGATATTCTCGTCATCGGACGGCCGATCCTGGCCGCAGACGATCCGGCGGAGGCGGCCCGCGCCATTCTGGGTGAAATCGAAACGGCGCTTGCCGGATAAGCGCGCCGAACAGGCACGAAAGGGAGGACAGCATGGCCAAGGGATACTGGATCATTCAGGCCGATGTGACGGACCCGGACCGCTACCAGAACTATGCGCGCGAGGACATGCCGGCCATCGGCGCCTTTGGCGGGCGCTTTCTGGTGCGTGGCGCTGCTGCCGAGATGCCGGAAGGTGCGGTGCGCTCGCGCCTCGTCGTGCTGGAATTTGCCGATCCCGATGCGGCGGCGGCCTGCTACGACAGTGCGGCCTACCGGAAAGCCGCCGAACATCGTCATGGCGCCGCCGACTTCGATCTCACGCTGATTGCCGGCTATGACGGCGCCCAGCCAGCGCCCGTCGGCACCCCGCCGGCGGCGGCAGCGCTTCCCGGATACTGGATCGGCTTTGTCGATGTGCGCGACATGGAAGGCTACAAGGCCTATGTCGCGGCCACGCCCGAAGTCTTTGGCGCGCATGGGGCCGAGTTCCTGGTGCGCGGGGCCGCGCCCGATCAGCGCGAGGGCAAGGGCACCTCGCGCAACGTCGTCATTCGCTTTCCGAGCCTTGCAGCAGCGAAAGCCTGCTATCACGACCCGCGCTATCAGGCGGCCAGGGCGCTGCGCCTGCCGCATGCGACCGGCTCGATCGTCATCGTGGAAGGCTATGCCGGCCCGCAGCCCGAATAGGCGGCTTTTTCCGCCTCCGGGCTTTGCGCTTTGCGGCAAGCTCGGCTAGGACGCGGGCGAGGGGATCACGAGAGGAACACCGCCATGCGCTGTGCAGTCGTCGGAGCCGGCGGCCGGATGGGCCGGGCCTTGATCCGTGCGGTTCTGGAAACGCCGGGTCTGACGCTTTCCGGCGCCATCGAGCGCGAAGGCTCGACCGTTCTCGGCGAGGATGCCGGGGTGATTGCCGGGCTTTCGCCGGCCGGCATCGCCGTCAGCGACGATCCCCTGGAGCTGTTTGCCCGCTCCGAGGCCGTTCTCGATTTCACCGCGCCTGCCGCCACCCGCCATTATGCCGAACTCGCCGCGCAGGCCCGCATCGTCCATGTCATCGGCACCACCGGGCTTGATGCTGCGGATATGGCGATGCTGCGCGCCGCCGCCCGCCATGCCCGCATCGTCCAGTCCGGCAATATGAGTCTCGGCGTCAATCTTCTCGCCGTGCTCGTCGAACAGGCGGCCCGCGCGCTCGACGATTTCGACATCGAGATCGTGGAGATGCATCACCGCGCCAAGGTCGATGCACCCTCCGGCACCGCGCTTCTTCTCGGCCGTGCCGCCGCAAGCGGCCGCGACATCGCGCTGGAGGACGTTTCGGTGTTGTCGCGCGAAGGCCATACCGGCGCGCGCGCCGATGGCGCCATCGGCTTTGCCACCCTGCGCGGCGGCACGGTCGTCGGCGATCACAAGGTGATTCTGGCCGGCCCGCATGAGCGCATCGAGCTTGCGCACATCGCCGAGGATCGCGGCATCTTCGCGCGCGGCGCCGTCAGGGCGGCGCTCTGGGCCTTCGACCAGAAGCCCGGCTTTTATTCGATGGCCGATGTTCTCGGCCTTGCTTCCCGTTCCGCCTGAGGAGTTTCGACCATGGAACGCACGCTTGTTCTCGTCCGCCACGGCCAGAGCGAATGGAACCTGAAGAACCTCTTCACTGGCTGGAAGAACCCGGATCTGACCGAAAAGGGCATCGGTGAGGCGCGCACGGCAGGCCGCAAGCTGAAGGACATGAAGATGGCCTTCGATGTGGCCTTCACCTCCGATCTTCAGCGCGCTCAGAAGACGCTGGCGCTGATTCTGCAGGAGATCGGCCAGACCGGGCTGGAAGAACACCGCGACCAGGCGCTG
>JAGRKQ010000120.1 GCA_020442235.1 Hyphomicrobiaceae bacterium
GCACAAAGCCCGACAATAACCGTCGGAAGCTTCACCGAAATCTTCGTATTCGCGAGAAAAGCCATGTCCTGCCCCAAGACGTAAGGCGGCCACAGAACGGGCCGCATTCTGGAAACAGACCATGAATCCGAAGTCTTAACGGCGCGTTATGACTCGCGCCGGCATGCCCACAGAACACCGGTTTACCGCCGATTCACCCCATTTTTGCACGCCCTTGCGCCTGGAACACCTGCTTAAGCGTTCCGCCTGATGATGGCCCGATGCAAGACTGCGAGCCGGATGCTTCCCGGCTGCTGGAGACGGGTGAGGACAAAGCGTGCTGGGCAAACTGGTGACATGGACGGCTTCGCAGGTTGAACCGCGCGCGCCGGAAAAACTGCGCCCCCTGGTGACGAAAGTCTTCGATCTCGCCGACGCACTGGTTTCGGGCAAGGGCGAGCGCGCACGTTCGGCGCGCATGGCGCTCCTGACCTTTTCCATCCGCGTTCTCAGCGCCTTCCTCACCTATGGCTCGCAGGTCGTCTTCGCCCGCTACATGGGCGCCTTCGACTATGGCGTCTTCGTCGTCGTCTGGACCTGGGTTCTGATGCTGTCGGTGCTGACCGCGCTCGGCCTGCCTCTGGCGGTTCTGCGCCTCATTCCGCAATATACCGAGACCAACGAAATGGCCCGCCTGCGCGGCGCGCTCTTTTCCACCCGCTGGATCGCCTTCGGCTCGGCATCGCTGGTTGCCGGTGCCGGCGTTCTGGCGACCGTTCTGGCCCCGGGCCTGTTCAACGACGCCTTCATCCTGCCCATCGTGCTGGCGGCGGTGCTCCTGCCGATGATGGCGCTGATCGAAGTTCAGGACGGTATCGGCCGCGCTTATGAATGGCCGGACATCGCCTTCATTCCGCCCTTCATCGCCCGCCCGGTTCTGGTGCTGGTCACCTTCTTTGCAGCCCTGGCCCTTGGCTTCCCCGCCACTGCGCCGACGGCCGTCGGCGCGGCGGTTGTCGCCACCTGGATCGTCACCTTCGTGCAGTTCGTGATGCTGGAAAAGCGGCTGAAGAAGACCGTGCCCGCCGGCCCGCGCGAACACCGCCCGGTGGAATGGACGCTGCTCGCCCTGCCGATGCTGGCGATCGAGGGCTTCCTGTTCCTCATCCTCAACACCGACGTCGTCATCGCCGGCTGGTTCGTCTCCCCCGACGAGGTGGCCGTCTACTACGCCGCCGCCAAGACGCTGGCGCTGGTGCATTTCGTCTATTTCGCCATTCGCGCCACCACCGCCCACAAGATCGCCGCCCATGCGGCTTCCGGCGACCGGGTGAAGCTGGAATCGACCGTGCACGATGCCGTGCAGTGGACCTTCTGGCCCTCGCTCGTTCTCGGCCTGACGCTGCTCGCCTTTTCCGGCTTCATCCTGTCGATCTTCGGCGAGGGCTTTGAATCCGGGTCCGGCTTCCTTGCCGTCCTCATGGTCGGCGTTCTCATCCGCGCCTCGATCGGCCCGGCGGAAGCCTTCCTCACCATGAACGGCGCCCAGAACCAGGCCGCCCTTGTCTATGCGGTGGTGTTTGCCACCAATTTCGGCCTCAACCTCGCCCTGCTCCCCTTCCTGGGGCTGATGGGCGCGGCCATTGCGACGGCGGTCGCCATGCTGGTCGAGACCGTGCTTCTGGCCACGGTCGTCTATCGCCGCACGGGCATCATCTGCTTCGTCGTCCACCCCAGACATCGCGCGCCGCTCGCCGCCAGCCCGGAGCCCGCCGAATGAGCGTTGCCAATATCGCCTCCGCCCGGCGCCTCACCGCAGCCGCCCGCCGCCATGCCGGCCATCTCGGCTTCGAGGACAGCGCCCTTTCCGGCCTTGCCGCCTGCGCAGTCCAGGCCAACATCTTTGCCGAACCGGAAGTTCTGGCGACCAGCTTCGGCCATCTGGCCAGCCCCGGCTGGCGCCTGAATGAGGCGCGTGAGGCCGGCCGCCTCGTCGGCGCCGTCGCCATCGACACCGCATCGGGGCGCTACGGCCCTCTCGGCGGACCTCTGAGCCTTGCCCGCCACCCAATGCACATGTGCTGCGAGCCGCTGCTGGCACGCGGCGCAACCAATGCCGCCGAGACGCTGCTTGACGCCATCGCGGCGGAGACCGGAAGCCTGGCGCTGTTCTGCCCCTTTCTGCCGGAAGGTTCGGCCTTCCATCAGGCGGCCATGCAGCGCGGCGCGATCGTGACCCACCGGCTGGAGCGCGCCGCCATCGACACGGAGCTGTCCGGCGAGGCCTATCTGCGCACAGCCCTTGGCCGTTTCCGGCTGAAGGAACTGAAGCGCCTGCGCCGCAAGCTCGCCGAAGAACATCTTCTGGAATCGCGCGCCGTTTCCGGCACCGAGGCGCTGGGCCGCTCGCTCGCCGATTTCTTCCAGATCGAGGCTTCGGGCTGGAAGGGGCGGGCCGGCAGCGCCCTCATCAACCGCCCCGAACAGCGCGCGTTCTTCGAGATGGCGGTGACGCGCCTTGCCGGCGAGGACCGCGCCCGCATCGACGCGCTTTATGCCGATGGCGCCATGATCGCCGCCGTGGTCTCCATCCGCGATGCCGAACGCTGGTATCCGTGGAAGATGGGGCAGGAGGAATCCTTCGGCAAATTCTCGCCCGGCGCGCTGGTGCTGGAAGACCTCACCCGCCGTCTTCTCGGCGATGGCGGCCGCCAGGTGCGCCTCGACAGTCTTGCCGATCCCGGCCATCAGCTGGCCGAGCGCATCTGGACCGAGCGCCGCGCCTTCGTCGATTGCGTCGTGCCACTGAATGACGGCATCAGCGGCCGGCTGGCCATGCGCATGGTTGCCGCGCTGGAAGACGCCCGCAAGAGCGCCGCGGCACAGTATCGCCGCCTGCGCAAACGCTGACGCTCAGCGGTCCTCGTCGCGCAGAAGCCGCCGGATCACCTTGCCCGTCGTCGTCAGGGGCAGACTGTCGACGAAAGCGAATTCGCGCGGATATTCATGCGCGGCAAGACGCGCGCGCACATGATCCTTCAGCGCCGTCTCGATCTCCGGCCCGGCCCGGTGTCCCGGCTTCAGGACCACGAAGGCCTTGACGATTTCGGTGCGCAGCGGATCGGGCTTGCCCACGGCCGCCGCCAGCGCCACGGCGGGATGGGACAGAAGACAGTCCTCCACCTCGCCCGGCCCGATCCGGTGACCGGACGAGGTGATGACGTCGTCATCGCGCCCGACAAAACCGAAATAGCCCTCCTCGTCCATGAAGCCTTCGTCGCCCGTCATCATCCAGTCGCCGATGAACTTGGCCTTCGTCGCCGCCTCGTTGTTCCAGTAGCCGAGGAACATCACCGGATCGGGACGGCGCACGGCGATCTGGCCGGTCTCGTGCGGGTCGCACAGGCTGCCATCCGCCCGGATGACCGCCACATCGTGGCCCGGCACCGGCTTGCCGGTCATCCCGGCCCTGGAGACGCCGAGACGGTGCGATGAGGCGAGCACGAGATTGCATTCGGTCTGGCCGTAGAACTCGTTGACCGTCACGCCGAGCTCACGCCGGCCCCACTCATAGGCCTCGCGGCCAAGCGCCTCGCCGCCCGAACCGATGGTCCTCAGGGCAAGATCGAAGCGCGCCCGCGGGCTCTCCACCTCGCGCATCATCCGCAATGCCGTCGGCGGGATGAAAGCATTGCGGACCTTCATCTCGCTCATCAGCCGCAGCGCGGTCTCCGGCTCGAAACGATCCAGCCGCGCCGAGACGACCGGCACGCCGAAATGCAGGCCCGGCATCAGGATGTTGAGCATGCCTCCGGCCCAGGCCCAGTCGGCCGGCGTCCACAGAAGATCGCCCGGCTCGGGAAAGAGGTCATGCGGCATCTCCATGCCCGGCAGATGGCCGAGCACCACCCGGTGTCCGTGCAGCGCCCCCTTGGCCGGGCCGGTCGTGCCGGAGGTGTAGATCATCAGCGCCGGATCGTCCGGCCCGGTGGGATGCGCCTTGAACCCGCCATCCCCGCCGCTCAAAAGCGGCAGCAGCGCCTCGGCGCCCTCGGTCGCCCCATCGAGGCAGATCAGGCGATCGAGATCGGCCAGCGTCCCCGAAACCGCGATCACCTTGGAAAGCGCCGCCGGCGAACCGATGATCAGCCGCGCCCCGCAATCGCGCAGGCGGTGTTCGAGCGCATCGGTGCCGAAGCGTTCCGAAAGCGGCACCGAGATCGCCCCGAGCTTGAACAGGGCCGCATGCACGATCGCCGTTTCCGGCACCTGCGGCAGGATCACGGCGACCCGCGCGCCCGGCACCACGCCCCTTGCAGCAAGATGCGAGGCGAGCCGGCTGGACCGTTCGGCGAACTGCCCGAACGTCAGAACCTCGCCGGCGCCTTCCGTTTGCGACCAGGTCAGGATCGCCGGACGGTCGGGTTCGGCCCGTCCCCACTTGTCGGCAATGTCGAGGCCGATGTTGTAGCGCTCGGGAACCTGCCAGACGAAGGCCTTGCGGACGGCCTCATAGCTTTCAAGACGCGGCAGCATCGCTTTTCCTTTTCAAATCTTCCGACCTTACCTTGCGACACTGTTCCCTGGCAGCAACAACGCCCGAAATACCGCGATGAGCCTGATGACAACCCGCTGCGTTTCTTGGCATCAATTCCATCAGGGATACAAGCCGGCAAAAAGCCGGCCGGGAGGGAACGTCATGAAGGCTCGGTTTCTGGGCGCGGTTGCGCTCGGCGTGTTGTCGCTTGCCGCAACATCTACTGCACAGGCGCAGTTCAGCACCATCATCACATTCGGCGACAGTCTTTCCGACAACGGAAATCTTTCCGCCGCCACCATGGGAACGCAGCCGCCGGCGGCCTTTTACCCGGAAGGCGTGTTCACCAACGGCTCTGTGTGGACGGATGTGCTGGCCACCTCGCTCGGCCTGTCCGGACCCAACGTCCTCAACTTCGCCTTTGGCGGCGCGCGCACCGATACCCTGATCGACCCGCTGCCGCCCGGCCTGCCGACGCAGATCGGCACGCTTTACGGGCAGCCTTTCCAGGCCGATCAGCTTGTGACCATCTGGGCCGGCGCCAATGATTTCCTCCAGCTCGTCAACCCAAATCAGGCGCAGCTCCAGGCCACCGGCATCCAGGCCGCAACCAACGTCCTGACGAATGCGTCGACGGTGGGCCTGACCGGCGCCGGCACGGTCGTCATCATGACCCTGCCGAACCTTGGGGCAACGCCGCTCAACAACGGCAATCCCATCACCCAGCAGGGCGGGTTCTTCTCCAGCCAGGTCTACAACACAGCCCTTGCTGCCGGCATCGGGGCCGTCAGGGCCGCCGACCCGGACACGACCTACATCCTCGTGGACGTCAACCCGCTCTTCAACGAAGCCATCGCCAATCCGGCAACCTTCGGCCTCACCAATGTGACGGCGTCCTGCCTGGCCGCGCTGGTCTGCCCGAATGGCACCCAGGCCGATGAAGACGGCTTCCTGTTCTACGACACCGTGCATCCGACCGCCGCGGTTCACCGCATCATCGCCGGCCTTGTCCTCGACCACCTCATCGCCGGCGAGACGGCGGGCGGTGCCCAGGGGCTGGGGCTCAGCGTCACCGCCGCACGTTTCGCCGATGTCAGCCAGACCCTTTCGCGCGTCGGCGCGCTGTGGCGGGCCGGCTTCGATGGCGAGGTCTCGACCAACGGCCCCGGTGCGGCGGCGCCGCTGCGCGCACCCGGACCCTATTTCGAGGTGTCCGGCCGCTACAGCGACAATGATGGCACCGCATCGACCGGCGCTTACACCGATCTCGGCGTGTCGGGCCGTTTCGGCTTCGACATGCCCTTCGGTGAATCGCTCATCGTCGGCGCGGCGCTGTCGGCTTCCTACGGTGTCATTGACGGCGCGCGTTACGATTACGAACCGATCGGCGTTGCCTTCGACGTTTATGCAACGGCCCGTTTCGGCAATGCCTTCCTCGCCGCGACCGTCGGTGCGGGACATTCGATCCTGACCGAAATCGAGCGCAGCACGACCATCGCCGGCGTCACCAACACCGGCGAGACCACCGCCGACGCCCTGTCGGGTGCCGTCCAGATCGGCTACCGCGCCACACGCGGCGCCTGGACCTTCGTGCCGGCTTTCGATCTGCGTGCAACGCGGGTCACCGTCGACGGCTACACCGAATCCGGCATTGGCGCGGTCGTCACCTATAACGACCGCACCGCCACGACCGTGACCGGTGGCGCGGAACTGCGCGTGGAACGCAGCTACGTGACCGAGACCGGCCGGCGCGGCACCCTGCACGGCCTCATCCGCTACGAGGACACGCTGCTCAGCAATGAAGACGCGGTGACCGGCAGCATCGCCGGGGCCAACACCTTCACCACCGTGGTGGAAGACGCCACTGCGCGCGGCTTCGTCTTCGGCGTCGGCCTCGACACCGAGCTTTCCGGCGGCACGCTCGTCTCGCTCGCCTATACCGGCGGCATCGACGGCGACGGCAACACCAGCCACGACCTGACCGGACGGGCGACGATCCGTTACTGACCCGGCGGCTGCATCCGGCCTTGACGAGAAAGGGGCGCCCTAGGCGCCCCTTTTTCCATTCTCCCGGACTCTATTGCCCCGAGCGGTTCGGACCGTCCGCCGGCAGGCTGGCGCCGACACGCTGCAAAAGCGCCTGTTCAAGCCGGTCGATGTCGCGCAGATGCACGTCCTGCTGCGGGAAGGGGATCTCGATTCCCGCCGCGCGCATCGCCCTGAGGATCGCATAGCGAAGGTCCGAGCGCGTTCCCAGACCCCGGCTGATATCGGCGATGTAGCAGTCGAGCCGGAAATCGAGCGAGCTGGCGCCGAAATCCATGAAGAAGACCTTCGGCGGCGGTTCGGCAAGGATCAGAGGATGGCTTTCGGCAATCTCGAGCAGCATCTGCCGCACCTGGTCGGGATCGCTGTTGTAACCGACGCCGACCAGCACCGTTACGCGGCCGAGCGTGTTGTTGTGCACCTGGTTGCGCACCACCCCGGTGATGAGGTCCGAATTGGGAATGATGACGGTCGCCCGGTCGAAGGTCTCGATCTCGGTGGAGCGCACCGAGACGCGCCGCACCGTTCCCTCCGCCTCGCCGGCAACGATCCAGTCGCCGACCTTGAACGGGCGCTCGGCCAGAAGGATGAGCCCCGAGACGAAGTTGGACACGACTGCCTGCAACCCGAAGCCGATGCCGACCGACAGCGCACCGGCGACGATGGCGAGATTTTCCAGGCTGAGGCCCAGCGCGGAAAAGGACAGCATGCCGGCGATCACCACACCGGCATACCCGAAGGCCGTGCTGAGCGAGGCCTTCAGGCCTTCATCGAGCTTGGTCTCCGGCAGATAGCGCGTGTCGAGCCAGCGCCGCAGCGCCCGCGTGATCGCGATGCCCGCAAACAGGAAAGCGAGCGCGCTGATGACGGAAACGAAGGAAAAGGTGAAACCGGCGATCTCGAAGCCGGTCAGGAACTGGGTGACGGGGCCGAAAAGATCGCCCGATTCATAGCCGAACGGCCCGGCCAGCAGGAACCCGGCAACGAGGATCACCACGATCCGCATGAAGCCGGAAATCATCACCGCGATCTGGCCGCTCGAGGTTCCCGACAGGCCGAGCGAGGTGCGCACCGATCGCCCCACCACCCCATTGGGGCGGAAGGCGGCCATCAGCGCCTCGTCAAATCCGATCAGCACCAGGAAGAGCACGCCGAGCACGAGCGCCGACCAGAGGATCTGCCCCGAGATGAAGGCGGCAAGGTCGGCATAGCCGAAAAGGGCGGCAACGCTGGAGGCGAGCGCCGCCACGAAGACGACCGGAATCAGCCAGTGCCAGAAGGTGGTCTTCATCACCGCGCCCTGCTCGTCGGCAAGGCCGGCGGTCACGGTCCTGAGGAACCGCCGCGTGCCGAAAGCGATGGCGAAGACGAGAATATAGGTGATGGCGGTGCCCACCGCCTCCGGGGCGAACAGCACCCGCGCCAGCACTTCCAGGACTGCCAGGCTGACGACGACGAGGATGAGGATCGCCACCTGCCGGCAGGCGCGGTGCGCGGCATCATCGCCCACCGGAATGAAGCGCCATCCGGGCCGGAGCGGCGCAAAGAGCGCCCGTGCCAGCCCGTTCGCCACGCTGACGACGATGATGGACAGGCTGATCTCGACGAAAAGCTGCCGGATGCGGTCGGGGAAGACGTTGAGTTCGCTCAGCGTCAGGCCGATCGCAAACATGACGATCGCCGGGACGATGAAATGGATGAGAACGAGATAGAGCGCGGTGACCGACTGCTTCAGGCGCGACGGATCGTCCACGTCCTCCTTCACCACCAGCCGCACCAGGCGCTTGCGGACCGGCCCGAAGAAAGCGATCAGCCCGGAAAGGCCGATGAGGCACAGCCCGGCCACGAGTGGTCCTGCCCGGCTGGTGACAAGCCCCCACCAGTCGGTGAACAGCAACAGCGCGCTTGACAGCAGCGCCGGAACGGCAAGCCCGACCTCGATCCAAAGATCCGGATTGAGCGGTGAGCGGCTCTTTTGCAGCATCTGGTCGGCAAAGGCCGTGCGCCGGCGTTCGCTGACCTGCTGGATCACCTGTTCGGCGCGGGTGCGCAGCGCCCGCAAGGGGCGAAGCTGGCCTTCAAGCTCGGCAACGACCGTTTCCTGCCGCTCGCGCTCCACCCGCGCCTCCTCCGTCTCCGTCACGCCTTCGGCGGGCTGGAGATCGGCAAGAAGGGCTTCGGCGGCCTCAAAACGCGGACGCACCTCGGCGATGCGGGCAACGACCGTGCTGCGGATCGCCTCCGCGCTGGCGCGAATGCCCTGAAGCTCCGCTTCCGTCACGCCTTCGCGCGCAAGGGTCGCCTCAAGCTGATCGAGTTCGGAAGAAAGCGTCGATACGGGCGTCGCTGTCGGCGTCGCCGGCTGCGCCGGCACGTCCTGTTCCGTTGTGCTGGGCAGCGGCACCACCTGCTGGGCGCCGGCCGGGCCGAGCCACAGGACAATCAGCAAGAACGCCAGAACAAGGCGCAGGGGCCGTGCGGCAAGCGGATGGGAAACCGTCATCACTCATCCCGGATGGAAGACGAAAAAGGCGTGGCAGAGCACGCCTGCCGGGTTCTTGTGGCCGAAATCGGGCCCCGAGAAAAGGCTTGAAGCCTCGCGCGCCGGCCCTAAGGGCCGGCGGACAGCCTTGCTTTGTATCGAAAGGCAGACACTAAGCCGCGTCTTCTTCCGGCGCGGCCAGAACCTCGCCAAAGGACCCCGGCGTCACCACGCCGGCCAGTTTGCCTTCCGCATCGAGCACCGCAACAGGGTGTCCGGCTTCCAGGACCACCGGCAGCGCCGCCTCGATGGTGGAATCGAGCGCCACCGAATATGGCTCCTCGACATAGCCCTCCAGCGGCTGTTCCGGCTCCTGGCTGGCAACGGCCTCCTCGATGCGCTCGCGCGTGACGAGGCCGCGATAGCCCTTCTCGTTGTCGATGAAGCCGTATTGCGTGCCGACCTTGCGCATGGCCGCCAGCGCGGCGTCGAGATTTTCCGTGGTGAAGCGCAGTTCCGGCGGCTCCATGACGACATCGACCGACAGCACGCGCGCCCGGTTCACGTCGCGCACGAACTCGGCGACGTAGTCGTCTGCGGGCGCCATCAGGATCTCCGCCGGTGTGCCGATCTGGCTGACGACGCCATCCTTCAGGATGGCGATGCGGTCGCCGATTCTGAGCGCTTCGTCGAGATCATGGGTGATGAAGATGATCGTCTTGCCGAGCTTGGACTGGAGTTCCAGAAGCTGGTCCTGCATCTGGCTGCGGATCAAAGGATCGAGCGCCGAGAAGGCCTCGTCCATCAGCAGGATGTCGGCATTGGTGGCGAGCGCGCGCGCCAGACCGACGCGCTGCTGCATGCCGCCGGAAAGCTGGTTCGGATACTGGTCGCCATAGCCGGAAAGCCCGACCGTCTCGATCCATTCATCCGCCGTCCTCAGCCGCTCGTCCTTGCCGACGCCGGAGATTTCGAGACCATAGGCAACGTTCTCGCGCACCGTCCTGTGCGGCAGCAGCGCAAAACGCTGGAACACCATCGACATGGTCTTGCGGCGGAAAAGCTCCAGCTCCTTCACCGAGAGCTTCATCACGTCCTCGCCCCGGACGAGAATTTCGCCGTCGGTCGGGTCGATCAGGCGGTTGAGATGCCGGATCAGCGTCGACTTGCCGGAGCCGGAAAGCCCCATGACGACGAAGATTTCGCCTTCCTCGATCGCCATGGAGACATTGTTGAGGCCGAGCGTATGGCCGGTCTCGGCCAGAAGCCGGTCCTTGTCATGGCCGTCCTTGACCCGCTTCAGGGCCGCCTTGGGATCGCGGCCGAAGATCTTGGTGACATTCCTGATATCGACGAGTGCCATGGTCTTCGCCTCCTCAGCGCGTGGCCGTGCGGTGCTGCTGCAACCGCGCGCCATAGGCCTGGGAAATCCGGTCGAAGATGATCGCCAGGATGACGATGGCAATGCCGCCGAGAAGCCCGCGTCCCGGATCGTTGCGCTGCAGGCCGAGCAGCACCGTCTCGCCGATGCCGCGCGCGCCGATCATCGAGGCGATCACCACCATGGCGAGCGCCATCATCGTCGTCTGGTTGATGCCCTGCATGATCGAGGGCAGGGCCAGCGGCAACTGCACCCCGCGCAGGATCTGCCCCCTGGTTGCCCCGAAGGCGCGCGCCGCCTCGACCGAATCCGGATCGACATGGCGGATGCCGAGATCGGTGAGACGAATGAGCGGCGGCACGGCATAGATGACGGTGGCGAGGATCGCCGGCACCTTGCCAAGCCCGAACAGCATCACCGCCGGGATCAGATAGACGAAGCTCGGGATCGTTTGCATCAGGTCGAGAACGGGATTGATGAGCGTGCGCATCGCCGGTGAGCGCGCGATCAGAACACCGACCGGAATGCCGATCACGACCGAGATCAGGATCGAGACGAGCATGATGGCAATCGTCTGCATCGCCTGATTCCACAGCCCGAGGCAGCCGACGATGTAGAGCGCGACCATCATCATGACGGACAGAAACGCCTTGCGGCTGGCCGCGAAGGCGACAATGCCGACGATGGCAATGACCACGACCGGATGCAGCCAGCGCAGGAAGGCCTCAAGCTGGACCAGCACCTGAAGGATGGAATTGGAAAAGGCCTCGAAGCCATCGCCGTAATCCACCACCAGCGTCTGCACGACGTCATTCGTGCCGCGCCTCAGCGTCCTGCCAAAATCGAAAAAGATGCCGTCCCGGTCCATGCCGCCCTGCCCGTCGTTCTGTGTCACATGAAAGGAAGCGGCGCGGTCTTCAGGGCCGCGCCGCCAGAATGGCCTGCCTGTCAGAGCGCGGCGCGAACGCGCGCGGCAACCTCTGCCGGCAGCCAGCCTTCCCATGCGGTCGTGGTGGACAGGAAATGCGCCGCCGCATCGCGGGCCTCGGCGTCGTTGTCCTCCATATAGGCGATGGCCGCGGAGGTTTCCGCTGTCGTCGTCTCATAGGCCCTGAGGAAATCGGCGATCGCCGGAGCGGCCTCGACGAATTCGGTGTTGCCGCCGATATGCACCGGCGCGTTCGGATAGGCGACGGCGCGGGTCGGATTGTCGCTGGACTGCAATTCGGCCCAGATCTCGGCATCGTATTCCGGCTCTTCCAGCATCACGATGTCGTCGCCGATCTTGCCGAAGACGCCCGACGGTGCCCAATAGTAGAAGACAATCGGCCGCTGGCGGGCAACGCGCGACAGGATTTCCGCTGAAAACGCCCCACCCGAACCGGGGCGGAAATTGGTGTAAAGCTCATCCAGGCCATAGGCGGTGAGCTTGCGGGTGTTGGTCTGCTCGCAGCCCCATCCGGTCACGCAATTGTAGAAGCGCCCGCGCGTCGGTTCTTCCGGGTCGGCGAAGAGTTCGGTGTAGCGGGCAAGGTCAGCGACCGTGCGCAGGTCCGGCGCCGGCGCATCCGGCCCCTCGACGAGATAACGCGGCACGAACCAGCCCTGCGGCGCGTCGGGAAAGTTGACGCCGAGATCGGTGACCGTGCCGGCTTCCAGCCCGGCAAGCCAGGGCTCTTCGGCATTGGCGACCCAGACTTCCATCATGATGTCGAGATCGCCGCGCGCCAGCCCCTGAAGCGCGGGAAGGGTTTCCACCGGCACCTTGTCCACCGTGCAGCCGAAGCCGTGTTCCAGAACGAGCGAGACCACTTCGGCGTGAAAATCGGCCGATTCCCAGCCAAGACCGGCCTGGACGATGGTGCGCTCAAGCGGACAGACGGCCTCTTCGGCCTGTGCCGGCCCGGTGAGGACCAGAGACGAAGAGGCAACGCCGCCGGCGATCAGCGCCGCTGCGAGAAGAGTGCGAGACATGGAAAACTCCGGGGTCGTTCGGTTCACGAGGCGAAAGCGCCCTGCCCCTTTTGGGACGAAGACTTGCGCAAGGAGGCCGCAAAGCCCGTCGCGCCGGATTGCCTCAACCTTAAAGCCCATGCCCCGTGTGTCAAATCGCTGCCTGTTTTCTCGGCAATTGCGGGCGAAAGCCCGGCGCCATTTCGGGAG
>JAGRKQ010000121.1:0-2820 GCA_020442235.1 Hyphomicrobiaceae bacterium
TCAAGCTGTCGCTCGGCCGCAAGAAGCACGTGCTCCTGAAGGTCGAGGGCTGAGCCTCCGCCCGGAGGCCGGGTCCGGCATTCTCCGTCAGGACCGGTCAGTCCTTCATTGGCGGCCAGCCAGACTTTTTTGTCGGTGGCCGCCCGGACCATCAGCCCTTGCGAATGACAGCCGCCATCGCGCACGCCATAACGTCATGGCCGGCAGCCTCGAGCGCCGTGGCAGCTCCGCGCGCATCCTCGGGCTTGCGGTTCTGGCTGAGCTTGGATTTCGCCTGCCATCGGTCCACCGCGATCTCGAATGCCACGACCGCGTCCAGCATGGTCTCCAGATAGTCACGCGGGGCGTCGGCCATGCGCCAGGCATTCGGACCCGAAACCCGGTCTTCCATCTGCCGCGTCAGCTTTCCGACCGCCGCCATGATCGCCTTGCGCTCGTAACGAAACCGGATCGCGCCATGCGCATGCACGACCTGATAGTTCCAGGTCGGCACGTGGCGGTGATGCACGGCCTTGGTCGGGTAGAGATTGGGCGAGATGTAACCGTCTTCGCCGCGAAAGATCGCCAGAACCTCCGCCCCGTCGGCAAGGCTGCGGTGCAGATCATTGGCCAGCGCAATGTGCCCGATCAGCGCCGTCTCGCCGTCGGCGATGAGCGGGATGTGGTTGGCAACGAGCCCGTCCGCTGTCGTTGCCACCACCGCGGCCAGGGGAAAGGCGGCGATCAGCGCCGCAATCTCGGCAGCATCCTCTTCGCAAAAATGATCGGGAAGATACATGGCCGGCCGTCCTTCTGAGGATGAAGACCCAAGGCGCATAGCATGTCCTGGGCGCGCTTTCTTGCCAATCGAGGGACGATCAGGGATCGGGGATCAGACGGCTTCCAGAACGTAGAACGTATAGCCGTAATGGGCCGAATGCGCCCGGAAGAGGTCGATCTCGCCTCGGGTTTCGGCGATGGCTGTCTGCATCATCGGCGACGACGACTTTTGATGCGCGTCCAGCCGCTCGGCGAGCGGGCCGTAATAGTTCTGCCACCACGCTGCATCGGGCAGACGCTCGGTGAAGATCCGTCGGAAACCGTTCCGTTCGGCATGCGCCAGATTGGTCTCTTCGTCCGCCATCTGCGGATAGGCCGCGCTCCAGTAGGCTTCCGCCTCGGCCGGACGCTCCGGACCGAACCAGCTCAGCTCCGAGACGACCGCAAGGCCGTTGTCGACCATCAGCGGTCGCCACGCCTTCATGGCGCCCTCGAAGGTGAGGTTGTAGGCAGCCCCTTCCGACCACAGAAGGGCGAAGCGGTGCGTGCGCGCATCGAGCGAACCCATGTCGGCGCAGAGCGGCGTGACGAGATCGCCGAGTCCGGCCTCATCGGCCTTGGCCTCCAGCGCATCGAGAAAGGCCCGGGACGCATCGACGCAAAGCACCGGCTTTGTGAAATGGCGGGCAAGAAGAAGGCTGGCCGTGCCGGTGCCGCAGCCGAGATCGGCAATTCCGCCCGTGCCCCTGAGGGCGGGGAGCCGGTCCAGCAGGGCCTGCGAGAAGGCCTCGTCGCCCGGTCCCTGCCGCTCGGTTCCCGCATGCAGGAGAATGAGCGCATCGATCAGCGTCAGGTCATCGGACTTTGGGTCTTGCGCCGTCATCGGGTCCTCGGCTCGCTCCGGTTCAGGGCGCAAGGATGGGGACCGGCGCGCGAAAACGCCACCCGGACGGGCAAAAAAGAAGGCGCGCCGTGACGCGCGCCTTCCGGGTTCGGTTCTGGGCGGCGGGCGCCTAGTCGGCGTTCTCACCGGCAAGGGCGCGGTCGCGCTGCATTTCCAGCCACATGGCGTTCATGACCGCGAAGACGGCGGCCAGCGGCAGGCCGAGGAGCCAGGCAAAATACCACATCGTTCAAGCCTTTCTGTCAGTAGACCGTTTCGGTGTTGGCGGTGACGTCGGCTTCGGTGACCTTGCCCCACAGCACTTTGTAGACCCAGGCGGTGTAGGCCAGGATCAGCGGCATGAAGATCGCGGTCACCACCAGCATGATGAACAGCGTCTGGTGCGAGGACGAGGAATCCCACACCGTCAGCGACGAGCGCGGATCGAGCGAGGACGGCAGGATGAAGGGGAACATCGTCAGCCCCACCGAGGAGATCGCGCCGAAGATCGCCAGCTTGGAGAAGAGCAGCGTCGACAGTTCGCGGCCCTTCATCATGCCGAGGACGGTCAGCGCCATGCCGGCAATGGCCAGCACCGGAGCGATGGCGATCCAGGGCCGCTCGCCATAGGCCGAAAGCCACGTTGCCGTGCGCTCGACCTGCGAATAGAGCGGGTTGGACGGCCCGTCGGTGACGACCTCGCCAAGGATGCGGTAGCCCTCGATGCCGAAGGCAAGCCAGACGCCGGCGAGGATATAGGTCGCAAGCGTGGCAAGCCCGGTGACGGTTCCGATCCGCCGGGCGCGCTCGGCAACGACCCCTTCCGCCTTGAAGGACAGCCACGCCGCACCATGCGTCAGAAGCATGGTGAGCGACACGACGCCGGCCAGCAGGGCGAAGGGATTCAGAAGGCCGATGAACTTGGCGTAATAGGCCCCCTCATAACGCGAGAAGAGATCCGGCGTCAGCTCGAAGGGAACGCCCTGAAGCACGTTGCCGACGGCCACGCCGAAGATCAGCGCCGGCACGGCGCCGCCGACGAACAGTGCCCAGTCCCAGGCCGAACGCCAGCCGGCCGAGTCCCGCTTGGAGCGATACTTGAAGGCGACCGGGCGCAGGATCAGCGCCGCCAGAACGGCGAACATGGCAAGGTAGAAGCCGGAGAAGCTGACCGCATA
>JAGRKQ010000121.1:2924-3129 GCA_020442235.1 Hyphomicrobiaceae bacterium
GTGTCGGTCTTGCCGACGAAGGGCAGGAGCGCGCCGACACCCATGTCGAAGCCGTCGGTCATGGCAAAGCCGATGAGGAGGACGCCGAGCAGCACCCACCAGACGACGCGCAGGAGATCGTAAGGGATCAGTTCAAACAGGATCATGGGGCTTACTCCGCGGGTGTGGCGGCAAAGGGACCCTTGCCGTCATGGGTGCGCAGCCG
>JAGRKQ010000122.1 GCA_020442235.1 Hyphomicrobiaceae bacterium
GATTGCGGCGGGCGCTTCACGACCTTCGAGCGGGTGCAGCTGCGCGAACTCACGGTCGTCAAGCGCTCCGGGCGCAAGGAGGCGTTCGACCGCGACAAGCTGCGCCATTCGGTGGCGATTGCCACCCGCAAGCGGCCCATCGAGGACGAGCGCATCGAGCGGCTCGTGTCCGGCATCGTCCGGCAACTGGAAAGCTCCGGCGAAACCGATGTTGCCAGCGACGAGATCGGCCGTCTGGTGATGGAGGCGTTGCGCCATCTCGATGATGTCGCTTTCGTGCGCTTCGCGTCCGTCTATCAGGACTTCCGGGAAGCGAAGGATTTCGAGGCCTTTATCGAGGAACTGTCGCGCGCATCCCGCGCCCGGCGGGACGAGGATGGCTGAGAGAGCGCCGGCCTTCAGCGCCGATGACGACCGGCGCTTCATGGGAGCTGCGATCCGGCTCGGCCGGCGGCATCTGGGGCGGACCGCACCCAATCCGTCCGTCGGAGCCCTGGTGGTCGCGGGCGAGGGCGCTTCGGCGCGCATCGCCGGACAGGGGATCACCGCCCCGAGCGGGCGGCCACATGCCGAGCCGCAGGCGCTGGCGATGGCCGGGGCGGCGGCGCGTGGTTCCACGGTCTATGTTTCCCTTGAGCCCTGCGCGCATTTTGGCCGCACACCGCCCTGCGCAAACGCGCTGATCGAGGCTGGCGTTGCCCGTGTCGTCTATGCCCTCGACGATCCCGACAGCCGCGTTGCCGGCAAGGGGCGCGCGATGCTGGAAGCGGCCGGAATCGCCGTCACCTCCGGGGTTCTTGCCGCAGAAGCGCGTGAGGCCCATCGCGGGCACATCAGCCGGGTCGTCAGGGGGCGGCCTTTCGTGACGCTGAAACTTGCCGTTTCACGCGATGGCTGCATCGGCTTGGCCGGCACTGGACAGGTGGCAATCACGGGCAGCGAAGCGCGCCGTGCGGTGCAGGCGCTGCGCATTGAGGCCGATGCCATTGCCGTCGGGCAGGGAACGGCCGATGCCGACGATCCGCAGCTCACCGTGCGTCTGGACGGGCTTGCCAGCTTCTCGCCGCTGCGGGTGGTCTTTTCCGGCGGTGCGCCGCTGGCCGGGCATCTGGCGGAGACAGGCGCTGAGACCTTGCGCGTTCTTGCAGAAGGGCGTGGAGGCCGGGACGGCGACGTGATCGTTCCCGCCAATGCCGAAGGGCGCCCGTCGATCCCTGCCGCGCTGGGAGCGCTTGCTGCGCGGGGGATCTCCAGCCTTCTTGTCGAAGGCGGGGCGCGGCTTGTCCGGGCTTTCCTCGATGCCGATGCCGTCGATGAAATCCTGCTTTTCCAAGGAACGACGACGCTCGGTGCCGACGGTGTTCGCGCCTTTGGCACGGACGGGCCGGATTACATTTCACGGCTCGGCCGTTTTGCGCGACTTGAAGACGTCTCCTATGGCGCGGACCGGATGACGCGCTATCTGAAGCGATGAGGAGGGGCGCTCAGGCAGGAGCGCCGGAGAGAAGCATGTTTACAGGCATCATCACTGCGGTCGGGACCGTGCGGCGCGTCGAGGAGGCCGCTTTCGGCCTGCGCTTTCATGTCGAGAGCCCCTATGATCCCGACGGCATCGCCATCGGCGCCTCGATCTGCCACGAGGGCGCCTGCCTGACGGTGATCGAAAAGCAGCGCACCGGCTCTGGCGGCGTGCATGTGGTCGATGCCTCGCGCGAGACGCTGGACCTGACGACGCTCGGGGCCTGGCATGAAGGCACACAGGTCAATCTGGAGCGCTCCCTGACGCTCGGCGACGAGCTTGGCGGGCATCTCGTCACCGGCCATGTCGACGGCGTGGCGCAGATCGTGGAGCGCATCGACGATTCCGGGGCCTCGCATTTCTGGATCGAGCCACCGGCGGAATTCGAGCGCTACATCGCCCGGAAAGGCTCCGTGGCGCTGTGCGGCACATCCCTGACCGTCAACGAGACCCGGCCCGGCGCCTTCCGCATCACCCTCATTCCGCACACGCTGGAGGTGACGACCTGGGGCGCCCGCAAGGCCGGCGACCGGCTCAATCTGGAAGTCGACATGATGGCGCGCTATGTCGACCGTCTGAGAGCCTTCGACTGATCCGGTCCGGCATGGCAGCCATGCGGGCTGCCTCGCCTTGAAGTCCCTTGTTGAAGTCGCTGGCGAAACGTGATTGTTCTCTGCGCCCGCTGACAGACTGGAAGAGGCCGCCATGACCGACGAAGCCGCCGAAGGCGACGCGATCCGCGTCCTCATCGTTGCCGCAACATTCTACGCCGATCTTGCCGAAGAACTGGTCGCCGGCGCGCGCGGCGTGCTTGATGCCAATGGCGTCGACAGCACGCTGGTCGAGGTTCCGGGCGTTCTGGAAATCCCTTCTGCCGTGGCCATGGCCTTCGAGGCCGGCGAGGAAGGCCTGACGCCGGGCTATGACGGTTTTGTCGCGCTTGGCGTCGTGATCCGGGGCGAGACGACGCATTACGACATCGTCGCCAACGAATCGGCACGGGCGCTGATGGACCTTTCGGTCGATCTCTCCCTGCCCATCGGCAATGGCATCCTGACGGTCGAGAACCGCGATCAGGCCTGGGCGCGCGCCGCCCGCAAGGACAAGGACAAGGGCGGCTTTGCCGCCGGCGCCGCGCTGGACATGATCCGCCTGCGCCGCAGCTTCTTTGCCGAAGACGAGGAATGAAACCGCCCATGCGCGAGGCTCAAACCGTCAAGCCGGCCAACCAGCGCGGCGCGGCCCGTCTTGCCGCCGTGCAGGCGCTGTATCAGATGGAAATCTCCGGCCAGCCCCTCAACGAGGTGGTGGCCGAATATGAGGCCTTCCGTCTCGGCCGCATCGTCGATGAGGATGAATATCTTCCCGCCGACCCGGCCTATTTCCGCAAGCTGGTGGCGGGCGTTCTGAAGGAGCAGCGCCGCCTCGATCAGGCGATCGACCGGGTTCTGGCCAAGGGCTGGCCGCTGGAGCGGCTCGATGCGCTGCTGCGCGCGCTTCTGCGAGTCGGCGCCTATGAGCTTTACAGCGAGAAACACGTGCCTTCCGCCGTCGTCATGAACGAGTTCCTCGACATTGCCGCCGCTTTCTACGACGCCGAGGAGCGCCGTCTGGTGAACGGGGTTCTCAACACGCTCGGGCGGGAATTTCGCGCCGATGAGGCCGGCCCGGACACCGGCACATCCTCGGCGGAGAACTGAGGCGATGGAGGCTGCGGGCGAGGGGGCGCTGATCGCGCAATACCTCAGGCCGCACACCCATCGCCATCCGGGGGCCTTTGCGCTTCTGGACGATGCGGCGGCACTGGCCGTGCCGGAAGGCCATGAACTCGTGGTCACCGCCGATGCCCTGGCCGAGGGCGTCCACTTTCTGGCCGATGATCCGGCCGAGACGCTTGCCGTCAAGGCGCTGTCGGTCAACATCTCGGACCTCGTTGCCAAGGGCGCGGCGCCTTTTGCCTATTTTCTGACGCTGGCCCTGCCGGAGCGGTGCGGCGAAGCGTGGCTTTCCTGTTTTGCGATGGGGCTGGGCCGGGTTGCCGACGGGCGTCTTGCCGGGGGCGATCTCATTCGCACGCGCGGTCCGCTGACGCTCTCCGTTACGGCCTTGGGGCTGGTGCCTGAAGGGCGGATGGTGCGCCGGGAAGGGGCGAAGCCAGGGGAAGAGGTCTTCGTCAGCGGTCTGATCGGATCGGCCTATCTGGGGCTCAAATGCCTTGTCGGAGAATCCCTTGGCGCGGTTTCCTCGCTCGATGATTCCAGCCGGGCACGGCTTGTCGGGCGCTACCGCGAACCCGTGGTCGAGATGCCGGAGAGGCTGGCCGAAGGGGTGCGCGGTGTTGCCAGCGCGGCGCTCGATGTGTCCGACGGGCTGATCCTCGATGCCCAGCGCCTTGCCTTGGTCTCAGGCGTGGCGATCGACATCGAAGCCGAACGGGTGCCGGTGGACCCGGCGGCGGAACGGCTGATCGCTGAAGGTGCTGTTGTGCGCGAAGCGCTCTTCACCGGCGGCGATGATTACTGCGTTCTCTTGACCTCGCCTCTGTGCGCTCAGGGCCTTCAGGCGCATCCGCTGTGGCGGGAGAGACCGCCGGTCTCCATCGGCCGGGTCGTGGACGGTCCTGCCGGGCATGTCCGGCTTCTCGACAAGGCCGGGAATGTGGTCAACATACCGCGCAGCGGCCACGATCATTTCCGGAAAGGCGGGGCAGAATGACGGTGCAGGTCGATGACCGGCTGGCGCGGCACAATGCGCTGGTTCTGGCCGTATGCCAGGCGCTGGGTGGTTCCAACGCCTCGATCATCATCTCGGCCGGCGGCCTGACGGGCGCCTATCTTCTCGGTGCCGGCAATGCCTTCTGGGCGACGCTGCCGGTCTCGCTCTACATCGTCGGAACGGCCGCCGCGACGGTGCCGGTGCAACTGGCCGTGCGCCGTATCGGGCGCCGCAACGCCTATCTGCTGGGCACGCTTTTCGGCGTCTGCGGCGGACTGACGGCGATGACCGGCACGCTTCAGGGCAGCTTTTTCCTTCTGTGCCTTGGCACGTTCCTCAGCGGCGTGTTTGCCGCCATGGTGCAATCCTATCGCTTTGCCGCCGCCGATACCGCCAGCCCGGCCTTCCGGCCCAAGGCGATCAGCTGGGTGCTGGCGGGCGGGGTTGCCGCAGGCGTTCTCGGGCCGCAGGCCTTTGTCCACTTCAAGGATTTCTTCGCACCGGTGCTGTTTGCCGGTGCCTTTCTGGCGCAGGCGCTGATCACGGGGTGCTCTGCGATCATTCTCTTCGCCCTCAAGGTGCCGGCCCCCGCACCGGCAGCGACGCATGAGGCCCCCGCACGGCCCCTCTCGGTGATCGCCCGCCAGCCGGCCTTTCTCGGCGCGGTCTTCTGTGCGGTCGCAAGCTATGCGCTGATGAGCCTTGTCATGACCGCCTCGCCGCTGGCGATGGTGGCCTGCGGCTTCACCAGCGATCAGGCAGCGCTCGGCATTCAATGGCATGTGATCGCCATGTTTGGTCCGAGCTTCTTCACCGGCCATATGATCCAGCGGTTCGGGGCGGTCAGGATCGTCGCCATCGGGCTTACCCTTCTGGCCGGATGCTCTGCGGTCGCGCTGGCCGGAATCACGCTGGCGCATTTCTGGATCGCGCTCATCCTTCTCGGGATCGGCTGGAATTTCGGCTTCCTTGGCGCGAGCTTTCTCGTCACCCGCACCTATGAGCCTTCGGAGCGCAATCTGGCCCAGGGGTTCAACGATTTCGTCGTCTTCGGATTTGTCGGTCTTGCTTCGCTGTCGTCCGGGGCGGTGTTCAACCTTTATGGCTGGGACATCGTCAACTGGATCGTTTTCCCGGTCATCGTGCTGGCGACCTTCGCGCTGAGGACCGTCCACCGGGAACTGGCCGGCGCATAAAGCGCCGCAGGATGCTTTGTCCCATTGCTTAAGCCGTGCCTTTTTGGCACAAACGCGCCGCTCGTCCGTTCGGGGCGGAGTGGGGCGCGCGCTGTTGCGCGCATAATTTTCGGAGCAGGACGAAGATCGGCAAAAGCCGGCCGCGCTCCGTCAGGAAACCGGGGTTTATCATGGAAGTCGCCATCGTCATTGGCTGCGGCCTTCTGGCCATTGCCTACGGCGTCTGGGCCACGCAATCCGTCATGTCGGCGGATGCGGGCAACCAGCGCATGCAGGAGATCGCAGGCGCGATCCAGGAAGGCGCCAAGGCCTACCTGACGCGTCAGTATACCACCATCGCCATCGTCGGCGTTCTCGTCTTCGTTCTCGCCTGGCTGCTTCTGTCGGCCTATGCGGCCATCGGCTTTGCCATCGGCGCCATTCTTTCGGGCGCTGCCGGCTTCATCGGCATGCACATCTCCGTGCGGGCCAATGTGCGCACCGCGCAGGCGGCCTCGGTTTCGCTGGCCCGCGGCCTGGAGATCGCCTTCAAGTCGGGCGCGATCACCGGCATGCTGGTCGCCGGTCTCGCGCTGCTCGGCGTGTCGGTCTACTACTTCTTCCTGACCGAAGTGCTGGGGCAGGCGCCGGAAAGCCGCCTCGTCATCGACGCTCTGGTGGCGCTCGGCTTCGGCGCTTCGCTGATCTCGATCTTCGCCCGCCTTGGCGGCGGCATCTTCACCAAGGGTGCCGACGTGGGCGGCGACCTTGTCGGCAAGGTGGAAGCCGGTATCCCGGAAGACGATCCGCGCAACCCGGCAACGATCGCCGACAACGTCGG
>JAGRKQ010000123.1:0-7900 GCA_020442235.1 Hyphomicrobiaceae bacterium
GGCTTGGTCATGTAGTCATCCGCGCCGACGCCGAGGCCGCGCACCTTGTCCTCGATGCCGCCGATGCCCGACAGGATGAGAATGGGTGTCTTGACCTTGGATACACGCAGCGTGCGCAGAACCTCATAACCCGACATGTCGGGAAGGTTCAGGTCGAGAAGAATAATGTCGTAGTCGTAGAGTTTGCCGAGGTCGATGCCTTCCTCGCCAAACATGGTCGTATAGACGTTGAAGCTCTCCGACTTCAGCATCAGTTCGATGCTTTGCGCCGTTGCTTTATCGTCCTCGATCAGCAGAACACGCATGCCAATCCCCTTTAGCCCTGTCCTGGGTTCGTCGAACGGTCTGGTACGCGACCGTAACGGGGGGCTCTTCAGCCCTTAAATTAACGCTAACGCTCACTTGTAAGCGAAAGGTTAATCCGAGCTTTCGGACAGACCCTTTCTTCAACGGGTTGGCAACGAGTGCAGTGATTCGCTTTGCCTGTCACAATGGTTAACAGACTGCGAATCAGCGCCGCAAGAGTCCGACCGCAATCGATTCCCCTGCTGGTGCAGAAATCCGCCCTCGGGCAGATTCGCGGCTCCTGAAACACGTTCCCAACAACGCTTGTGTCCTTTTTCTGTCATCATGCTTAACGGGGCGTTAACAGGCGGTGCGACAGTCTGGCCCTGAAGGAGACACATCACCTTGAAGGAACTCGATCGGCTCAAAACGGTGGTGCGCGCCGTCGACGATCTGCCCGAAACGGAGATCTTCGGCCGCGTGACCGGGGTGCAGGGGCTTCTTGTCGAAGTCGCCGGCCCCTTGCACGCCTTTGCCGTCGGGGCGCGGCTTTTCGTCGAGACCGGCGCGCGCAGCGGCGTGATGATCGAGGTCGTCGGCTTTCGCGGCGATGTGGCGCTGTGCCTGCCTTTCGATACGGTCGAGGGCGTGCGCATGGGCTGCCGGGCGATTCTCAAGGACACCGCGCCTTCGGTGCGTCCCTCGGCACAGTGGCTGGGGCGGGTGATCGATGCGCTCGGCCGGCCCGTCGATGGCAAGGGGCCGCTTCTCGACGGGGCGGATGCGTTTCACATCAAGGCCTCGCCGCCACCGCCGGCCAGCCGTGCCCGGCTCGGTCCGCCGATCGATCTCGGCGTGCGGGCGCTCAACACCTTCGTGACCTGCTGCGAGGGGCAGCGCATGGGCATCTTTGCCGGCTCCGGCGTCGGCAAGTCGGTGCTGCTGTCCATGCTGGCGCGCAACACGGCGGCCGATGTCGCGGTGATCGGCCTGATCGGCGAGCGCGGGCGCGAATTGCAGGAATTCATCGAGGACGATCTCGGGCCGGAGGGCCTGAAGCGCGCCGTCATCGTCGTGGCGACCTCGGATGAAAGCGCCCTGATGCGCAAGCAGGCGGCCTATCTTGCCATGACCACGGCGGAGGCCTTCCGCGCGCAGGGAAAGAGCGTGCTCCTGATGATGGATTCGCTCACCCGCTTTGCCATGGCCCAGCGTGAGATCGGCCTTGCCGCCGGCGAGCCGCCAACCTCGCGCGGTTATCCGCCGACGACCTTTACCGAACTGCCGCGCCTGCTGGAGCGCGCCGGCCCCGGTCCACGCGGCGAGGGCACGATCACGGGCCTCTTCACCGTGCTCATCGAGGGCGACGACCACAACGAGCCGATCGCCGATGCGGTGCGTTCCATCGTCGACGGTCACATCGTCATGGAGCGTTCGATTGCGGAACGGGGGCGATATCCGGCGATCAACATTCTTAAATCAGTTTCCCGCACCATGCCCGGCAGTGTTCCCGAAGCGCGCCGACCGTTGATCCGCAACGCGCGCAACCTGATGAGCGTCTATGCCGACATGGAAGAACTCATCCGGCTCGGGGCCTATCGGCGCGGGTCCGATGCAGATGTTGATCGTGCGATCGGGCTTCACGACGATTTTGAAACCTTTTTGTCGCAAGACAAGAAGGACCGGACCAGTCTGGAGGAAGGCTATGATCGCCTCGCCGCCATCCTGGACGGCCAGGAGGGGTAGGGGCCCATGGCCTCGACGCGTGTTTCTTGGGGGTATTGAGTCATGAAATCGCGTGAAAGTCTGATCCGCCTGAAGCGTTTCCAGGTCGACGAAAAGCGTCGCACCCTGAGTCAGATCGAACGCATGATGGCGGATTTCGAGCGCATGGCTGCCGAACTCGATCGCGAGGTCGAAATCGAGCAGCAGAAGGCCGGCGTCACCGACGTCGCGCATTACGCATATCCGACCTACGCCAAGGCCGCTGCGGCCCGGCGCGACAATCTTCGCGAATCGGCGGAAAATCTGAAGGGCCAGCTGGAGCAGGCCCAGAACGATCTCGCCGAAGCCGTGGAAGAGCTGAAGAAGGTCGAACTTCTGGAAGAGCGCGATCAGGACCGTGATCGCATCGCCCAGGAAGATGCCGAGCGCGCGGCGATGGAAGAAGCCGAGCGCGCCCGTCGTTACCGCGCAGCCCGCATCGGCTGAAGCCGGTCTTTGGGCCGCCCGGCCGAAAGACCTCAGTTCACGACATCCTGCCATTCGGGATGGCGGGAGATCTGCGCCTTGGCATAGGGACAGAGCGGGATCAGTTTGAACCCGGCCTCGCGGGCGTGCTCGACCAGATCGCGCACCAGCGCCTCGCCAATCCCCCGGCCGCGCAAGGCATCGGGCACGCCGGTGTGATCGACGATGATCAGGCCCTTGTTGACCCGGCTCCAGGTGATTTCGGCTTCATGACCGTCCAAAGAGGCGACGGACCGGCCTTTGCTGCCGGTGTCTTCGCGGCGGATGCGCAGGGCGTCGTTCATCGGTTCCTTCTCCATCAGGACAGGAAGGTCTATGCCGGATCGCCGCCATGGGCTTGTGCGGGCGCATCCTTGTGACGATATGGGGCGGCAGTCCCTCAAGGCCAATGGCGGTGCAGAACGCCGGGCCGCTCTTGCAAGGCTTCAAGCGATGGCAGCGCGTGCGGTCCGATTTGCGCCCCTTCTGAGGCGGCTTGCCGCCGGGATGCTGGCGCTCGGTGGCCTTGCCTTGCTGGGGCCGGGCCTGACCCTTCCAATCGTTTCGGTCGAGCGGCTGGTGTTTTTTGTCGAGACGCCCTCGATCCTGGAAATCCTGCACAAGCTGCTTCAGGACGGCGAACAGGCACTCGCTCTCATTCTCGGTGCAGTGTCCGTCGTTTTTCCGGTGTTCAAGGGATTGGGGCTGGTTGCGGCCGCGGCGGCGCCGAAGCGCCTGCGCCTGATTGCGCGCATTCTCGGCATGCTCGGGCGCTTCCAGATGGTGGACGTGGTCGTCGTTGCGCTGGCGATCTTCGCTGCCAAGGCTTCGGGGCTTGCCGATGCGGCATCACAGCCGGGCCTGTGGTTCTATGCCGCCTCGGCGGTTGCGGCCGCGGCCTCGGCGGCGCTGATCAGGAAGGCCTGATCCCAAGCGGAACATGCGGGGCGGCATCGGCACGGATGAGGCCGTTGAGCCGCGGGTCCTCGATCATCTCGACATGCGTCAAGACCGGCCTGAAGCCGAAGCGCTGATAGAAGGAAAGCGCGGCCGGATGGTCGAAGGTGCAGGTGTGCACGAAGAAGCTCCGGGTCTCGGGCCGCGACCAGGCGCGCTCCATCGCCATCGCCATCAGCGCCGGACCCAGCCCCTTGCCGGTGCGGTGCGGGGCAAGGCCGAGAAAGGCGAGTTCGACTTCGGCCGGATTGCGGAAATCGAGTTCCAGAAGGCCGCAGGGACCGCTCGCATCCTCCAGCAGAAAACGTTCGATCGCCGGATCGTTGAGGATCGCCTCCAGCCTGTCGTCGGCCATCACCAGCCGCGAGGTCCAAAGCCAGTCTTCGCCGATCTGGCGGAACAGGGCGCGATGATCGGCAAGATCGTGGCCATGGCCATCCTTCAGGACGAGCCCGTCCGGCAGAGTGGCCGTTTTCGGCAAGGTGGCTGGCCGCTCCATGGTCAGGTAGGTGACGATGGTGGCGATGTGGCCGGACGGCAGGATGCGGTCCTCGCGCGGCTGTTGATCGAGCGCGCGCGCATGGGCAAGGGCGGTCCTGAAGGGCTCAGACATTGCCCAGCGTCTTCAGGCGGGCGCGGGGATGAATCTCGGCCTGCGACAACACGGTCGTCTGGGCGCGGAAGCGTTCGACGATGGCGCGCACATGCGCACGGATGCCGGGCGAGGTCAGGAGCACCGGCACTTCGCCGACACCGGCCGCGTCCTCGAAACAGTCGCGCACCTTGAGGATGAACTCCTGAAGCCTGGAAGGCTGCATCGCCAGATGCTTGTCCTCGCCGTCGCCGATGAGGCTTTCGGCAAAGGCGGTTTCCCACTGCGGCGACAGGGTGATGATCGGAAGATAGCCGTTGGGCGACTGGTTCTGGGCGCAGATCTGCAAGGCGAGGCGCTGGCGCACATGTTCCACGATGCCGCGGATGCCGCGCCCGTAGCTCGAGGCTTCGGCGATGCCTTCCAGGATCGTTTCCAGATCGCGGATGGAGACGCGCTCGGAGAGAAGCTCCTGCAGCACGCGCTGGATGCCCGAGGTGGAGATCTGCGCCGGGACGATGTCCTCGACGAGCTTCTGCGCCTCGCTCGGCAGTTCGTTGAGAAGCTTCTGCACATCGGCATAGGACAGAAGCTCGGACATGTTGGATTTGAGAAGTTCGGTCAGGTGGGTGGAGATCACGGTGGCCGGATCGACGACCGTATAGCCCTTGATCTCGGCCTGGTCGCGCAGATTGCCCTCCACCCAGGTGGCCGGCAGGCCGAAGGTCGGCTCGGTCGTCTGGCGGCCGGGCAGGTCCACGGGTCCGCCGTCGGGGTTCATCACCATGAACTGGCGGGCGAAGACCATGCCGCTGCCGGCATCGACTTCCTTGATCTTGATGACGTAGCTGTTGCCCTCGATCTGCACATTGTCGAGCAGGCGCACCGAGGGCATGACGAAGCCGAGTTCGGAGGCGAGCTGGCGACGCAGCGCCTTGATCTGGTCGGTCAGCCGGTCCGCGCCTTCTCCCCCCTCGATCAGCGACAGGAGGCCGTAGCCCAGTTCGATGCGCAGGTCGTCAATCCGCAGCGCCGTCTGGATCGGCTCTTCGGCCGGGGCGGCTTCGGCGGTGGCCTTGGCCATGGCGTCGGCCGCGGCCTTTTCCACCGCCTGCTTCTTGCGGGCTTCCTCGGAGCGCCAAGCCAGATAGCCGGCAAGGCCGGCAAGGCTGAGGAAGGGAATCGCCGGAATGCCGGGCAGCATCGCCATCACCGCCATGACGAAGGCGGACATGCCAAGCGCCTTGGGATAGCCGGAGAGCTGATCCATCAGCGCCTTGTCGGCGGCGCCCGAGACGCCGGCCTTGGAGACGAGCAGGCCGGCGGCGGTGGAGACGACAAGGGCGGGGATCTGGCTGACGAGACCGTCGCCGACGGTTAGCAGCGTGTAGCTGTGGGCGGCCTCGCCGAAGGACAGCTCCATCTGCACGACGCCGATGATGATGCCGCCGATGACGTTGATGAAGGTGATCAGAAGGCCGGCGATGGCGTCGCCGCGCACGAATTTCGAGGCACCGTCCATGGCGCCGAAGAAGGCGCTTTCGTCTTCCAGTTCCTTGCGGCGGCGGCGTGCCTCGGCCTCGTCGATGAGGCCGGCGGACAGGTCGGCGTCGATCGCCATCTGCTTGCCGGGCATGGCGTCGAGGGTGAAGCGGGCGGCGACTTCCGCGATGCGGCCGGAACCCTTGGTGATGACGATGAAGTTCACGATCACCAGGATCGCGAAGACGATGATGCCGATGACGAAATTGCCGCCCATGACGAAGGCGCCAAAGGCCTCGATCACCTGCCCGGCCGCATCCGTTCCCTGATGGCCGCCGGAAAGAATGAGGCGCGTCGAGGCAAGGTTCAGTGCCAGACGCAGCATGGTGGCGATCAGGAGAACCGTCGGGAAGGCGGAAAATTCCAGCGGCTTGTGGATGAACAGCGAGGTCATCAGGATCAGGACCGACAGCGTGATCGAGATGGCGAGGAACAGATCCAGAAGCAGCGGCGGCATCGGCATGATGAGGATCACGAGGATCGTCATCACGCCGAAGGCGAGCGCAAGATCGGGCCGCTTGCCGAGATCCTTCAGCTCGGAAAGGCTCGGAAGCTTCAGGGAAGAGGCGCCCGAAGGCGGTGCGGCGGAGGTATCGCTCATAAGGGGACTTGCCGGAGGGTGATCACCGGGCAATTTTTGCCGGGTGTATGGTGAATGAATGGTTAACGCGGCCGGCGCGGCTGCCGGCGGGAGGAAAAAACATGACCGTTGCGGTGATCACCGGGGGGAGCCGCGGCATCGGGCGCGAATGCGCGCTTCTGCTTGCCGCGCGCGGGCACGACATCGCCTTTTCCTACCGGGCGGAGAAGGCGGCGGCGGATGCGCTTGCCGCCGAGATCGAGGCGCTTGGGCGGCGCGTTTTCGCTCAAGCCTGCGACGTGCGTGACGAAGCTGCCGTCATCGCCTTCTTTGATGGTGTTGATGCGGCGCTGGGCCGGCCCGGCATCGTCCTCGTCAATGCCGGGATCGTCGCGCCGCAGGCCCGGCTTGCCGACTATTCGGCCGAGCGGATGCGGTCCGTGTTCGAGACCAACATCTTCGGCGCCTTCGTGACGGCGCGCGAGGCGGTGCGGCGGATGGCGAAAAGCCGCGGCGGGGCGGGCGGCGCCATCGTCATCAACTCGTCCAAGGCCTCGGTTCTGGGTGCGCCGGGAGAGTATATCGACTATGCGGCCACCAAGGGCGCGATGGATACGCTCACCATCGGCCTTGCCAAGGAGGTGGCGGGGGAGGGCATCCGCGTCAATGCGGTGCGGCCCGGCATCATCGACACCGACATCCACACGCTCGGCGGCGAACCGCGCCGGGCCGACCGACTGGGGCCGACGATCCCGATCGGCCGGTCCGGCACAGCGCGCGAAGTCGCCCAGACCATGGTCTGGCTGGCTTCGGACGAGGCGTCCTATGTGACCGGCGCGCTGGTCGATGTGGCCGGCGGCCGGTAACCTTTCACGTCAAGGTAAAGTGCGGCTTCTCCTTACGTCAGCGGCGCTTTACCCATGAGTCATTTCATCCGGCTGCGGCTCATCCCGCCATCTGGGTGCGGGCCTGGCCGGGCGCCGGCACATCAAGGCCGGCGTCGGTGTATTCGTTGAGCTTGTTGCGCAGGGTGCGGATCGAGATGCCGAGGATGTTGGCCGCATGGGTGCGGTTGCCGAGGCAATGATCGAGCGTGTCGAGGATGAGATCGCGTTCCACTTCGGCGACCGTGCGTCCGACGAGCGCGCGGGTGACAGCCTCGGCGGTGAGCGCGGCCTTGGTCACCGTATCGGAGGAGGACGGGGCCATCAGCGTGCCGCCATCGGGCGCCAGGATCGCATCGGGGCCGATTTCATCGCCAGACGCGAGCAGCACGGCGCGGTGGATGGTGTTTTCCAGCTCGCGCACATTGCCCGGCCAGGCGGCGGTCAGAAGCTGGCGTCGTGCATCCTCGCCGACCGGGCGGAAGGGCATGCCGTTGGCTTCGGCGTATTTCCTGGCGAAATGATCCGACAGGGCGACGATGTCCTGCGGACGCTGGCGCAGTGCCGGCAGCTTCAGATTGACGACGTTGAGGCGATAAAGAAGGTCCTCGCGGAAGCTGCCGTCCTTCACCGCTTCGGCCAGGTTGCGGTTGGAGGTGGCGATGATGCGGATGTCGACCGGCACGGGCTTGGAGCCGCCAACACGGTCGATCACCCGTTCCTGGATGGCGCGCAGCAGCTTGGCCTGAAGGCGAACATCCATCTCGGAAATCTCGTCGAGCAGCAGCGTGCCGCCGGAGGCTTCCTCGAACTTGCCGACGCGCCGGGCGA
>JAGRKQ010000123.1:7955-16918 GCA_020442235.1 Hyphomicrobiaceae bacterium
TCGGGAATCGCGGCGCAATTGACCGAAATGAACGGACGGTCGGCGCGGTGCGACTTCCTGTGAACGTAGCGGGCGACGACTTCCTTGCCGGTGCCGCTTTCGCCGGTGATGAGCACGGACGCATCGGAGGGGGCGATCTGGTCGGCCAGGCGCACGACATGGGTCATCTTCTCGTCGCGGAACACCATGTCGAAACGGTCTTCGGCGACGGCGGCCAGCACGGCGGCGATCAGCGTCGGGTCCGGCGGCAGGGGGATATATTCCTTCGCACCGGCCTTGATCGCGGCAACGGCGGCGCGGGCATCTGTCTTGGTGCCGCAGGCGACGACCGGCACGTGGATGCGTTCGGCTTCCAGCGCCTTCACCAGCCGCTCGATGTCGAGAGAGATCTCGACCATGACGATGTCGGCGCCGCGCCCCTGGCGAAGGCTGGCCAGGGCGACGTCGAGCGTCTCGGCGTTGACCACCTTGGCACCGCGGTCCATGGCGATGCGCGAAGCGGCGGAAAGCTGGCCTCCCAGCGGGCCGACGATCAGAAGGCGCATGGTGGTATTCCTCGTTCCTATTTGTCGGACTTGATGATTTCCGTCATGGTCACGCCGAGCTTGTCCTCGACAAGGACGACCTCGCCGCGCGCGACCAGACGGTTGTTCACATAGATGTCGATGGCCTCGCCGACGCGGCGGTCGAGCTCGACCACCATGCCGGGCGCCATTTTCAGGAGCTGGCTGACCTGCATGTCGGACCGGCCGAGAATGGCCGAGACCTTCACCGGCACGTCGAAGACGGCTTCCAGTTCGGCTGCACCGTGAGCGCGGTTCGGATCGTCGTCCTCATCGGCCGTGACCGAGGCTTCCATCTCGCTGAGCGGAACAGCGCCGGCCTCTTCCATTTCGGTTTCGCTGGTTTCGTCGCTCATGACGATGCTCCTTCGCCGGCAGCGCCGCCGCCGGACTTGGTTTCGGCGCGCCGCGCCTCGATGTATGTTTCGACCAGGCGATCGATCTCGGCATCGATCGTGGCGCGCTCGCGCACGATGCCGCCATCGGCCCATTCGATGCGGCAATCGCCGCGGGCCATGCTGTCTTCACCGAGCACGACGAGCCGGCCGGCAAAGCCTTTTTCACGCGCCATGGCGCTCAGCGTCGCGTCCAGCGCCTCGGCGTCCTCGGCGGCGAGGCGCACGACGAGATGCGGCGTCTTGGACAGCGGGCGCAGCGCGTCGGCGATGAGGGCCTCGATCTCGGCGCGCGGGTTCATCTCGATGAGCGCCGGGGCAAGCTTGCGGGCAACGGTCAGCGCCAGGGAAAGAGCGGCGGCTTCGCGCTCGACGCGCTCGTGGTCGATGGCGCCCAGGAGCCGCTCGGTCGCCTCGGCGATGCGCGCCGTTTCAGCGGCGGCGCGGCGGGCGGCTTCGGCCTCGGCGGAACGCTTTCCTTCCTCGACGCCCTTCAGATGCGCGCGGCGCTCGGCTTCCTTCACATGCGCCTCGTGCTCGTAGACGGTGATCATCGGCACGGTTTCTTCCACCACCTCGGGCTTTTCCGGGGCGTTGAAGTCGAGATCGAAGAGGTAGCGGGCGGGGGCGTTCATGGCATGTTACGACGGTCAGAACACGACCTCGTCGTCCCCCTTGCTCTTGGACAGGATGATTTCGCCCTTGGCGGCGAGGTCCTTGGCGAGGTTGACCATGGCCATCTGCGCCTCGTCGACTTCGCGCAGACGGACCGGGCCCATGACTTCCATCTCTTCGCGCACGTTCTGGGCCTGACGGCTCGACATGTTGCCGAAGAAGAAGTCGCGCAGCGTTTCCGAGGCACCCTTGAGCGCGATGGTGAGCTTGGCCGGGTCGAACTGGCGCAGCACCGTCTGACAACTTGCCGCATCCATGCGTCCAAGATCCTCGAAGGTGAACATCAGCGCCTTGATGCGCTCGGCGGAATCGCGTGCGTCCTCTTCCAGCGCGGTGAGGAAGCGGGCCTCGGTCTGGCGGTCGAAATTGTTGAAGATCTCGGCCATCATCTCGTGGCTGTCGCGGCGGCGGGTGTGCGACAGGTTGGACATGAACTCGACGCGCAGCGTCTGTTCGACCTTTTCCAGAATGTCCTTCTGCACGCTCTCCATCTTGAGCATGCGGTTGATGACTTCCAGCGCCAGTTCGTCGGGGAACAGCGACAGCACCTTGGCGGCGTGGTCGGAGCGGATCTTGGACAGGACGACGGCGGTCGTCTGCGGGTATTCGTTCTTGAGGTAGTTGGCGAGAACGTTCTCCTGCACGTTGGAGAGCTTCTCCCACATGTTGCGCCCGGCCGGGCCGCGGATCTCTTCCATGATCGACGTCACCTTGTCGGCATCCATGAAGGAAGCAAGCAGACGTTCCGTCGTCTCGAAGCCGCCGGCCATGGACTGGTTGGAGGTGACGCGGGTGACGAAATCGACGAGCACTTCCTCGATCATCTCCGTGGTGAGGGCGCCCATCGTCGCCATCGCCTGGGAGATTTCCTTCAGTTCCAGCTCGTCGAGCTTGGACCAGATCGGCATGCCGTATTTGTCGCCGAGCGCCAGAAGCAGAACGGCAACGCGTTCGGCGCCCTTCAGTTCGCGCTTCTGGGCATTCTGGTTGATGATCCCGGCGCGGGTGCCGAGGGCGGCCTGGGCCTGGGCGAGTGCGGTTGCCATCTCTCAGCCCCTCCTCAAGCCGCGTTGGCTTCGGTGAGCCAGGAACGGATCACCTGCATGGCTTCGTTCGGATGCTCGGTGACGAGTTCGCCGACCCTTGCCAGGGATTCTGCCTGGAGCGCACCGAGGGCGGCTGCATGTTCGATCGCCTTGGCGGTGGTGTTTTCCAGCGCGCCGACGGGCACATTCGGTGTCGGCGAGGCCACAACCTCACCATTCGGGCCGATGACCATGCCCGGCGCCGCCTCGCCGCCGACCGGCAGGGAGGCGAAGATGTTGTCTTCCGGCGCGACGATGCGCTTCAGGAGCGGGCGCACCACGAAGAACAGGACGATCAGGGTCAGAAGGGCGATCGTCGCGAGTTCGGCGATGGCGAAATAGTCTTCCTTGGTGAGGACGAAGAGCCCGGTGTCCTCGACCAGTTCCTCGCGCGGGCCCTCGGCGAAGGGCAGGTTGACAACCTCGACGACATCGCCGCGCGCCTGATCGAAGCCGACGGCGGAGCGCACCAGCGCGGCGATCATGTCAAGCTGGGCCTGATCGCGGGGGGTATAGACGAGGTTGCCGTCGCCATCGCGCTCGTAAAGCCCGTCGACCAGAACCGCAACCGACATGCGCTTGATGCGGCCGGCTTCCAGCACCTCGGTACGGGTGGTGCGGCTGATCTCGTAGTTGACCACTTCCTCGGACTGGGTGCGCGCTTCGCGCAGGCCGTTGTCGCCGCCTTCGCCGGCAGTGCCGCCGGGGATCTCGTTGGCAACCGTCACCTCGCCGTTCACCACCTCGGTGGTCTGGCCGTTTTCCTCGCGCGTCTGGGTGGAGCGGACGACCTGGCCTTCCGGGTCGAAGATGTCGGAGGTCTGGCTGACGCGGTTGAAGTCCAGTTCGGTCGACACCTGCACGCGGGCGCGGTCGGGACCGACGATCTCCTGAAGGATCGTTTCGATCTGGTGGCGCAGGCGGGATTCGATGGCGGTGCGGCGTTCTTCCAGCGAAGCGGTGAAGAAGGCGGTTTCATCCTCCTCCGCACCGGTGGCGAGCAGGCGGCCGGCCTCGTCGACGATCGAGACCGCGCTGGGGCGCAGGCCTTCCACGGCACTGGCGACAAGGTGCTGGATGGCGCGGATCTGGGCGGTGTCGAGATCGCCGCGCGTGCGCACCACGATGGATGCGGTCGGGCTGGCCTCGTCGCGCGAGAACAGCTGGCGCTCGGGCAGGACGAGATGCACGCGCACATTCTGCACCCGGTCGATGGAGCGGATGGTGCGGGCGAGTTCGCCTTCCAGTGCGCGCACGTGATTGATGTTCTGCACGAAGCTCGTTGCCCCGAGCGTGTCGGAACGGTCGAAGATCTCGTAACCGATGGAGCCGCCGGAGGGCAGGCCTTCCTGGGCAAGACGCATACGGGTGCGCAGCACCGTGTCGTCCGGCACCATGATGGTGCCGCCATTGGCGCGCAGCTCATACGGCACGTCGGCAGCTTCGAGCTGTTCCACGATCTGCGCGGAATCGTCCATCGACAGGTTGGTGTAGAGCGGCACCATGTTCGGCGTGGAGACGCGCATGATGATGAAGGTGAAGAAGCCGACGAGAAGCGCAGCGACAACGGCCATGGCGCCGAGGCGGGCGGGACCGAGCTTCTGCAGGAAATCCGTCATCGAAAGGCGACTCAACCGTTGCGCGCCCGGATCGGGCTTACCCGGCAAGAATTGCCCAGTGCATGGTAAACAAGGTGTTAACCAATCGCACCGGATCGCCAAAATGGTTGTCCGCTCGTCAAATTTCTCCGGAGAACACGCGCAAAAGGCCGGCTGGGCGGCCGGCCTCAGTCACTCATGAATGTTGGATGGGGAAGGCTCAGACGGCGCGGTAATGCTGGATGCGCGTGGTGCGCAGCCCGGCAAGGCCATGCTTGTCGATGGATATCTGCCAGTTGACAAATTCCTCGACCGTGAGCGCGTAGCGCGCACAGGCTTCCTCAAGGGTCAGCAGACCGCCGCGAACTGCGGCCACCACTTCCGCCTTGCGGCGGATCACCCAACGACGCGTATTGGAAGGCGGTAGATCGGCGATCGTCAGCGGGCTGCCGTCGGGGCCGATCACATACTTCACACGCGGGCGCGTAACTTCGGTCATGGTACTCTCTACACTCGAACGCGACCTTATCGAGTTCAGAGAATAGACCGTGCGGTTTAAGAAGCTCCTAAACGCCTGATTACATTCGATTAAGACTTGAGCGACCGTTTCGCGCGTCATCGGGCTCAATTGCTGGCGACGGCAATCGTCCTCACGGAGGAGGCCGGAAGGCGCATGGAGCCGATTTCCAGAACCGGTTCGGAGCCCGTCATATCGACCCCGGTCACCGTTCCGGCGACTTCGGTATCGACATTCACGAGGCCGCCGGAAGCATCGCGCGCATCGAAATCGATGGTGTAGAGGCCGGGCGCGGCGCGGCTGCCGGTGGAGGTGCGTCCATCCCACTCGAAGACGCCGTCACCGGCGGCAAGCTCCACCGGTTCGGAATAGACCACCGTTCCATCGGAATTGGTGATCGTGACGGTCGTGCGCGGGGCGGCAAGGGCTGCGTCATAGTTCCACTGGGTGCCGCCTTCGGAGGGCAGTTCGGCCTGAGAGCCGTCCGCCGTGACGGTGCGGCCGAGATAGCCGACCATCATGGCGGTGGCGTTTCCGCTCGCCATGGAGACCAGGGACTCCAGCTGTTCGTTCATGCGGATCTGCTGTTCGACGCCGGAAAACTGCACCAACTGCTGGGTGAACTGGTTGGTGTCGAGCGGTTCCAGCGGGTTCTGGTTCTGCAACTGCGTCGTCAGCAATTGCAGGAAGGTGTCGAAATTGTCGGCGATGCGCTGGCGGTCGGTCGAAGACTGGTTGGCCGTCGTGGTCGAGGCGCCAAGCGAGGCAAGCTGTTCGATCGTGGACATGGGTCTTTCCTCAGATGCTCACATCGAGCCGGCGAAGTGAAAGGCGTTGCGGCGGGGTTTCGCCCTCGGGACCGGTATCGGTGCCGGCGCGGGTGTCGCCGCCCGTGCCGCGTCCGCCCGGCTGGCCGTCCTGACCGCCGGTGAAGCCGGCCTGGCCGTCGCGTCCGGCGCCGAAGCCGCCGGTTTCATCTCGCAGCGACAGGGAAACCGAGCCCGGCTCGGTCTTGAGGCCGGCCTGCTGAAGGGCGCGTTCCAGCGCGCGCTGGTCCTGACGCAGGACATCGAGCGTTTCGGAACGATCGACGGTCAGATGCGTGCGGGTGTTGCCGTCCGGGTCGATCTCGAGGCGCACCGAGATGCGGCCGAGTTCGGGCGGATCGAGGCGAATGTCGAACTGGGTCTTGCCGCCCTGCGCCTGGCGCACGACCTCGGCGGCAACGAGCGGCGCGGCAAGCTGCACGGCGGGCGAACCGGTCACGCCGCCGGCGGCGGCCGCACCGGGCTGCGTCGTCGGGGCCGGCGTGAAGGGCTGCGCGGCGAGACGCTGGGCGAAGCTCTCACCGGTCTCGCGCATCAACTGTGCGGTGTCGATATCGGCGGTTTCAGCCGAAAAGACCCGCGCGAAGGCACCGGCTTCGCCCAGTTGCGGGCGGCGGGGCGGAGCGGGTGTTTCGATCTCGCCGACAGGCGTATCCGCGTTGCTGGCAGTTTCTGCCGGCGCAAGGCCGGGCTTTTCACCAACCTTCTGCAAGGCGTCGTGTGCCCTTGCGGCTGCGGCCTCGCCGGCGGGCGTCTCGCCGCTGAGGACCGCATGGCCCGGCGTGGCGCCGCGCCGGTTCTGCGCCAGCGGGGCGAGGGGCTGTTCGGGGGTGTCCGTTCCGGCATCCTCCGGCATGCTGGCCGGCGCAGGGGCAGCAAGCGCGCCATCGGGCGTTTCGTCACCCGCCGGGAGCGGGATTTCGCCGTCTTCGGCAAGCGGCAGTTCTTCTTCGGTGGTTTCTTCCCCGGTTTCCATCACCGTCACGGGAAGCGGCAGCACCGTCGCCTCGGGCTGCGGCGTTTGTGCCATCAGGGCCGCAAGTTCGGCATCGCTCGTGCCGGCATCATCCGTCTTGTCGGTTTCGCCGGCAGCTTCCGTGGCACTGTCTGCGGTCGCAGCGATGAGGAGGGCAGTCTCTTCATCCGTCAGAGGCGCGGGCAACTCTGCAACCGGATCGATTTCGACGGCCGGCACTGCGGCAGCGGCTTCGTCCAGCACGGCCACACTGTCTTCGGCCGCGACCGCATCCAGAGGGGTGGCGTCTTCTTCTGTGGGGGCCGAAACTTCTGCGGCCTTTGTATCCGAGGTTTCAGCCTCGGCAGGCGTTGCCGCCTTGTCGTCACCGGCCGCCGGCGAGGGGGCATCGTCCTTGGACTCTGCGGTTTTTCTCGCCCCGGATCGCGCGCCTTCGCTTTTTTCGCGCGCTGCGGCCGCATCGCTGTCGCGGGCGGTTGCCGCATCATCGCTGCGCGCTTCGCTCGATGCCCGCTCCGGGCGGTCCGAAGGACGCGGCGCGTCGCTGCGCATTGTTTCGGGCGTCGCGCGCGGTGCCTCCGGCCGTTCACGGCCCTCCAGAAGGCTGGCAAAAGGCACCGCATCGGCACTGCGCGCACGGGTTTGCGCTGTGCGCGGGGAAGGCGCGATGGAAGAAACACGATCGAGATCGACGGCAGCACTGGGCACGTTGCGCACTCACGAGAGAGCGTCCGGGTGGACGCAGGAATCCTGTGCTGTCCAATCCAAATGGCGTGCCAGATTCGTTGCGACGCAAAAAACCCATCAAAAACAATATATTGCCGGATTTACCACCATGCGGAACCGGCGGCAGGCCGATGCCTGCGCGGCAACATCTGCCGGGAAGAAGGCCGGGATTGCCGGGAGGCATGGCGAACGGCTTTGTCGCCGGCGGCACGATGGGGTATAGGAAGCGCTCTTGCCTCGGGACCTTGACCCTCGAACGCGAGCTGGATGATGAGCGAACAGATCTGTCTTGAAGGTGTCGAACCGGGCGCCCGCGTGGTCGTTGCCATGTCGGGGGGCGTCGATTCCTCGGTTGTGGCCGGCCTTCTTTCCCGCAGCGGCTATGAAGTCGTCGGGATCACCCTGCAGCTTTACGATCATGGCGAGGCGGTGCATCGCAAGGGTGCCTGCTGCGCCGGCCAGGACATCCGCGATGCGCGGCGTGTGGCCGCCGATCTCGGCATTGCCCATTACGTGCTCGACTATGAGGAGCGTTTCCGCAGCGCCGTCATCGACGCCTTTGCCGAATCCTATGCTGCCGGCGAAACGCCGATCCCCTGTGTCGCCTGCAACCAGACGGTCAAGTTTTCCGACCTGATGGGGGTGGCGAACGATCTGGGCGCGGCGGCGCTGGCGACGGGCCATTATGTCGATGCGCATCTTGAAGACGGGCGGATGGCGATGTTTCGCCCGACCGATCTTTCGCGCGACCAGAGCTATTTTCTCTTCGCCACGACGCAGGCGCAGCTCGACCGGCTGCGCTTTCCGCTCGGCCATCTGACGAAGCCGGAAACGCGCGCGATCGCAGCCGGGCTGGGGCTCGACATTGCCGACAAGCCGGACAGCCAGNNCAGGACATCTGCTTCGTGCCGGAAGGACGCTACGCGGCCATCGTCGAGAAGCTGCGCCCCGAAGCGGCCGACGAAGGCTCCATCGTGCATGTCGACGGGCGGGTGATGGGCGCGCACAAGGGCATCATCCATTATACGGTCGGCCAGCGGCGCGGGCTGGGGATTGCCGCCGGCGAGCCGCTCTATGTCGTGGCCATCAATGCCGCCCGGCGCGAGGTCGTCGTCGGTCCGAAGGAAGCGCTGGCGACGCAGACGATCCTCTTGCGTGATTTCAACTGGATCGGCCCCGGCGCGGCCGAAGCGCGTGCCGCCGACGGGATCGACGTTTTTGCGCGCGTGCGCTCCACCCGCCCGCCGCAGACGGCGCGGCTGACGGTCGAGGCGGGCGGGGCCTGCCGCGTCGAGCTCGTCGATGGCGAGCGCGGGGTGGCGCCGGGGCAGGCCTGCGTCCTCTATGACGGGGAAGGGGTTGGTGCGCGGGTGCTTGGCGGCGGCTTCATCCGCGAGGCCGTGGCGTCCGGAGCGCGGCACAGCGCCGTTGCCTGAGGCCGGCGGGCCCCGTGTTCCGGCGTGGCCATATCCCGGCGAAACGCGCCTTGACGAAGCCCGCGCGCGCGGCTATCACGCCCCGCGCTTCGGCATTGGCCACAGCGCTGTGCGAGAAGGGCTTGCAGCCCGTCCGCAACGCCTTGGGGCGGAGTAGCTCAGTTG
>JAGRKQ010000124.1:0-7516 GCA_020442235.1 Hyphomicrobiaceae bacterium
CAGTTCCGAGCCGGCGCGGGCGAGCTGCATCACCTGAAGCGCGGTCGCGTCGATGTCGGCCGTATCGGTGTTGGTCATCGACTGCACGACGACCGGATGGTCGCCGCCGACGGCAACGCCGCCGACGGTCACGGCGACGGAGCGCCGGCGCGGCATGACGGCGGTGAGATAGGCAGGTTCGCTCATCGGGACATCCGGTTCGGGTCGGCGTTTGCCAGTTGGCGCGGAAGGTGGCGAGGCGGCCGGGCGAAGTCAACAACCCTCTGGGGGCGCGCCGGCGGGTGCCGGGGTGCAATGCGCCTGGCGCGGGGCTGCCGGCCGGTCGCGACCGGTTGGAAAAGCCGTGCAGAGGGACCAACTGTGCATTGCGAAACGGGTCCGGGGCGCTAATCTCCGCACCGCCGCCGTTTCAAGAACCAGCAAAAAGGGTTCCATCATGCTTGCCAATCAGGTCGCCGTCGTCACCGGCTCCAACTCCGGCATCGGTCTCGGCATTGCCGAGGCGCTCGCCGCCGCAGGGGCTTCGGTCGCCCTCAATTCCTTCACCGACCGGGACGAGGATCACAAGCTCGCCGAAGACATGGCGGCGCGCACCGGCTCGAAGGTCATCTATGTCAAGGCCGACATGTCCAAGGGCGATGAATGCGCCGCGCTGGTGGAAAAGGCCGCCGCCGAACTCGGCACCGTCTCCATCCTCGTCAACAATGCCGGCATCCAGCATGTCGCGCCGGTGGAAGACTTTCCGGTCGACAAGTGGAACGCCATTCTGGCCATCAACCTGTCTTCGGCCTTCCACACCATCCGCACCGCGGTGCCGGGCATGAAGGCCAATGGCTTCGGGCGCATCATCAATGTCGCCTCGGCGCACGGGTTGACGGCCTCGCCGTTCAAGAGCGCCTATGTCTCGGCCAAGCACGGCGTCGTCGGACTGACCAAGACCGTGGCGCTGGAACTGGCGCAGGAAAAGGTCACCTGCAACGCCATCTGCCCGGGCTATGTGCTGACGCCGCTGGTGGAAGCGCAGATTCCCGACCAGATGAAGACCCACAACATGGGCCGCGACGAGGTCGTCAAGAAGGTGATGCTGGAGCGTCAGCCGACGCGCGAATTCGTCACCACCGACCAGCTTGGCGCGCTCGCCGTCTTCCTGTGCTCGGATGCGGCCAGCCAGATCACCGGCACGACGCTGTCGGTCGATGGCGGCTGGACGGCGCTTTGAGCGGCCGGAAAAAATCCGTCAAACGCATCAATCTCGCACTCCAGGGGGGAGGCGCCCATGGCGCCTTCACCTGGGGGGTGATCGATGCGCTGCTCGAGGACGGGCGGCTTGCCTTCGAGGCGATTTCCGGCACCAGCGCCGGCGCGATGAACGCGGTCGTGCTGGCCGATGCGCTGCATCAGGGCGGGCCGGATCTGGCGCGCGAGAAGCTGGAGGATTTCTGGTTCGCCATCAGCCGCGAAGGCGCGCTCGGGCTGTCGCCGATCCAGGCGGACATTCTCGACAGGATGTTTTCCTTCTGGCCGATGCCGTTCAGCGGCAGCGGGTTTCTCAGCCAGTTTTCCTCGCTGTCGAGCCCTTACGAGTTCAACCCGCTCAACATCAATCCGCTGCGCGACGTTCTGGAGCGGCTGGTCGATTTCGAGCGGGTGCGGGCCTGCCGGCAGGTGAAGCTGTTCATTGCCGCAACGCGGGTACGCGACGGCAAGATCACGCTGTTTCGGCACGAAAACCTCACCGCCGATGCCGTTCTGGCGTCCGCCTGCCTGCCCTATCTCTTCCAGGCGATCGAGTTTGACGGCGAGGCCTATTGGGATGGCGGCTATTCGGGCAATCCGGCGCTGTTTCCCTTCTTCACCGAGACGAAAAGCGAGGACATCCTGCTCGTGCAGATCAACCCGATCGAACGGCAGGAGGTGCCCCGCACTCCGCAGGAGATCGTCGAGCGGGTTTCGGAGATCACCTTCAATGCCTCGCTCCTGCGCGAGTTGCGGGCGATCGACTTCGTCAACCGGATGATCGACGAAGGGCGTCTCGACGAGGCCAGCTATCGGCGCAACCGCCTGCACCGGGTCGATGCCACCGAGGCGCTGGCGGGCTATTCCGCCTCAACCAAGCTCGACACCTCGCGCCGGTTCTTCGAGGATCTGAAGCAGCGCGGACGCAGCGCCGCGCAGGCCTTTCTTGCCGAGCATTACGATTCGATCGGCACGCGGGCGACGCTCGATCTCCGGGCGGCCTTTTCCTGATCGCTCTTCGGGCCGGCGAGGTGGGCGGCGATGGCGGCGCTTGCCGTGTTCGCCATGTTTGAGGCCACATTGGCGTGACGTTCGACCAGGCGGCGGGCGAGCGCCGGCGAGAGTGCTCCGGCCTCGCGCAGATAAAGCGCCAGTGCGGTCAGGACAGGGCCGGCAAGATCCGGGCGCGGAGCCGCGCCGACCCGCACCATGCGGTCGAAATCGATCGTCATGGAGGCCAGGCGGGCGAAGAAATCCATCAGGACTTCGTTGATGTCGAGGATCGGTTCGACCGGCGAAAACCAGACCTGTTCGGACGGGCCAGGTTCATGTTCAGGGCCGACATCACGGGATTCGGCGTGGCCCTTCATCAGTTTGGGATCGGCGCTCATGACACCCTCAAAAGTTGATCTGCTGAACTATGACAACCTTTGATGAATACAATCTTAATACGTGCATATGTAGAATCTCACAACCAAAAGGCGCGTGAACGAAGCCGTCATGCCCCGGAGCGCTTGCGGCAGTAAAGCTCGAGCCTGTGGTGCACGAGTTCGTAGCCGAGTTCCTCGACGATCATCGCCTGGAGCTTCTCGATCTTGTCGGAGCGGAATTCGATCACGTCGCCGGTGTCGACATCGATGATGTGGTCGTGGTGCGGGGCGTCGGTCGTCTCGAACCGGGCCGGCGCGCCATCGAAGGTGAGCCGCTGCACCAGCCCCTGGGCTTCCAGAGCCGTGAGGCAGCGATAGACGGTCGACAGCGAGACGGACGGGCTGAGGGCGCGCACCCTTTGGTGCAGTTCGCCGGCATCGGGATGGTCGTCGGCGGCGGCAAGAACGTCGAGAAGGGCGGCGCGCGGTGCGGTAAACCGCAGACCGGCGTCGCGCAGGGCCGCCTCCATGGCCTTGCGGGCGGCGTTCTTCAGCACCTTGCCCCGGTCCTGTTTCGTCATGGCGCCCTCTGCCCCCCGCTCTGGAATCTTGAGGCAGTGTGGCAGGAAGTGCCCCTTATTGCAAATCGTTCCTATTTGCATTGACGAACGGGCGGCGGTGCACTAGCTCAAGGGATGCGGCGGTGCAGCGCGCTTCTGTCGCGCGCGGGGCCAGCCGGCAAAGCTGTCTGTCCAAAGACGTCTGGCAGAAAGGGTGTTTGATGAGTGCGGGCAATCCGACGCGCCGGCAGATCCTGAAGACGGGCGCCCTGGCGCTGGCGCTCGGTGCCGGTATCGCTCCGGTGCGGGCCGCCGCGCCGCTGTCCGTCGTGGCGACGACCGGCATGATCGCCGACATCGCCCGCCGGCTTCTGGGCGCGGACGGAACCGTCGCAGCGCTGATGGGGCCGGGCATCGACCCGCACAGCTACCGGGTGACCCGCTCGGCCATCGTTGCCATGACCCGTGCCGATCTGGTGCTGGTCAACGGTCTCGGGCTGGAGGCGCAGCTGACGGAGTTCCTGGCCGATCTCGGTGCGCGCAAGCCCGTTCTGGCCGTCGCCGATGGGCTCGACGCTGAGCGCCTTCTTGCCAATCCGGACCATCCCGGCGCGGCCGATCCGCATGTGTGGATGGATGCGAGCCTCTGGAAGGCGGTCGCCGGCATCATGGCCGGGGCCTTGGCCGGGACCCTTGCCGATGCCGGCGCGGCGATCGAGGACCGCATGCAGGCGCTGGGTGCCGAACTCGATGCGCTTCATGCCTATGCCGGCGCGGCGCTCGCCAGCATCCCCGAGAACGCGCGCGTGCTCATCACCGCGCATGACGCCTTCGGCTATTTCGGCCGCGCCTATGGCGTTGAGGTGCACGGCATTCAGGGCATTTCCACCGAGAGCGAGGCCGGCCTGCAACGCATCGGCGCGCTGGTCGATCTTCTGGTCGAGCGCCGGGTTCCGGCGGTTTTCGTGGAGACCTCGGTGTCGGAGCGCAATGTGCGCGCGCTCATCGAAGGGGCGGCGGCGCGCGGTCATGCCGTCAGCGTCGGCGGGGCGCTGTTTTCCGATGCCATGGGGGCAGAAGGCACCTATGAGGGCACCTATCCGGGCATGATCGACCACAATGTCACGATGATTGCCCGTGCACTCGGCGGCGTCGTGCCGGAGCGCGGCCTTGCCGGCCGGCTCGGACTGGGGGGATAGGGCAGGCAATGACGGTCGGGTCTTCCGAAGCCATGAACGCGCCGCTGCGCATCGCCCTTTCGCTGCGCGGCATGACGGTTGCCTATGACGGCAAGCCGGCGGTGTTCTCGCTCGATGCCGATTTCGTCGCCGGCCGGATGACGGCCATCGTCGGGCCGAACGGGGCGGGCAAATCAACGCTTCTGAAGGCTGCGCTCGGCATCGTGCCGCGCGTTTCGGGTGAAGTCAGCGTCTTCGGCGGCACCTTCGAGGAAGGCCGCCACCGCATCGCCTATGTGCCGCAGCGCGCTTCCGTGGACTGGGATTTTCCGGCCAGCGTTGCCGATGTGGTGACGATGGGGCTCTATCGCGGCCTCGGGCTTCTCGGGCGCATGCGCACCGAGCACCGCCGCCGGGTCGGCGATGCGCTGGAGCGGGTCGGCATGCAGGGCTTTGCCGGCCGGCAGATCGGCCAGCTCTCGGGCGGTCAGCAGCAGCGCGTCTTCCTGGCGCGGGCGCTTGCTGAAAATGCCGAGCTTTATCTGCTCGACGAGCCCTTCGCCGGTGTTGACGCGGCGACCGAGGCGGCGATCACCGAGGTGCTCAAGGGCCTGCGCGACGAGGGACGCACGGTGGTCGCGGTGCATCACGACCTGTCGAGTGTCGCGGAAACCTTCGACCGGGTGCTGCTTCTCAACACCGAGAAGGTTGCCGAAGGGCCGGTATCGGACGTCTTCACCGAGGCGGCGATCCACAAGGCCTATGGCGCGCGCGGCGGGGTGGCGCTCAACCCCATCGGCGGGGTCGTGCGGGCGCCCGAAACATGATCGGTGCGCTTGGCTCCGCGCTGATGTTCCAGGCCGGCTACAACGCGGCGATCGCGGCGCTGGGTTCGGCGCTGTTCGGGGCTGCGGCCGGGGCTGTCGGCACGTTCCTGTTCCTGCGCAAGCGCTCGCTCGTTTCCGATGCGCTGGCCCACGCCACGCTGCCCGGCATTGCGCTCGCCTTCCTCGTCATGGCCTTTCTCGGCGGCTCGGGCCGCTGGCTGCCCGGCCTTCTTGCCGGCGCGGCGCTGGCGGCGATCACCGGGCTTTTCGCCGTTTCCTGGCTGACCCACCACACGCGGCTCAGCGAGGATGCGGCCATCGGCGCGGTGCTTTCGGCCTTTTTCGGTCTCGGCGTCGTTGTCCTCAGCCTGATCCAGACGCTTTCGGTCGGCGAGCCGGCGGGGCTCGACGGCTTTCTCCTCGGCTCGACAGCGGGCATGGTGCGCAGCGACGTTGTGACGATCGCCGCCGGGGCGGTTGTCTCGCTCATCGTCCTCTTCCTTGCCCGAAGACCGCTGGCGCTGATCGCCTTCGATGCCGGCTATGGCGAGGCGCGCGGCTACCGGGTGCGCGGCTATGACATCCTTCTCATGGGGCTCGTCACGGCGATCACCGTGACCGGGTTGAAGATCGTCGGGCTGGTGCTGGTGGTGGCGCTGCTCATCATACCGCCGGCGATGGCGCGGTTCTGGACGGACCGGCTGGGGGTGATGCTTGCGGTCTCGGCGGCGGGCGGGGCGCTCTCCGGCTACGGCGGAGCGGCCTTTTCGGCCGCCGCGCCCGACCTTCCGACCGGACCGGTGATCGTGCTCCTTGCCTTCGTTCTGTTCTTCGTCTCCATGCTGGCCGCGCCGCGCCGGGGCATTCTGGCGCGGGCGCTGAAGGCGCGGCGGTTCGAGCTTGCCGTGCACCGCCGGCAGGGGCTTCTGGCGCTGTCGCATGACGAGCCGATCTATGACCGGCTGACGCTGAAGGTGTTGCGCCGGGCCGGGTTCGTGCGCGGCGACGGCGTTGTGACGGCGGAAGGGCTCGTTGCGGCGCAGGCGGCGCGGGACGATGAAATCCGCCGCATCACCGGCGAGCGGCTGTTCCCGCAGGCCGCGTCCGGTTCCGTGCTCGATCCACTGGACGTGCGCTATACGCCGGACGAGATCGCCGCCATCGAGCGGGCTGTATCCGAACGGACGCTCGGTCAGCCGGAGGGTGCGGCATGAGCGCGGAATTCGTGCAGCTCTCCCTGACGCCGATCCTCACCGGCCTCTTCGCGGCCATGGCCTGCGCCCTGCCGGGCAATTTCCTCGTTCTCAGGCGCCAGGCGCTGATCGGCGATGCGATCAGCCACGTCGTGCTGCCGGGGATCGTTGCCGCCTTTCTCGTCACCGGCACGATTGCGGCGGTGCCGATGCTGATCGGCGCGGCGCTGGCCGCCGTTCTCGCCGCGGTGATGATCGAACTGATCCGCCGCCTCGGGCGCATCGAACCGGGCGCGGCGATGGGCGTCGTTTTCACCACGCTCTTTGCCGCTGGCGTTCTGGTGCTGGAACAGGCCGATACGAGCCGGGTGCATCTTGACGTGGAGCACGCTCTTTATGGCAGCCTTGAAAGCCTCATCTGGCTCGATGCCGAGGGCTGGGGATCGCTCGCCGATCCGGCTGCGCTCGCCGGCCTGCCGCCGGAACTGGTGCGCATGGCGCTGGCTTTCGCGCTCATCACGCTTCTGACGGTTCTGTTCTGGCGTCCGCTTGCGATCAGCACCTTTGACGAAGGCTTTGCGGCAACCCTTGGCCTGCCGGTGCGGGCGATCGGGCTGGGCCTTACGGTGCTGGCGGCGCTGGCGGCGGTGGCCGCCTTCGATGCGGTCGGCTCGATCCTGGTGATCGCGATGTTCATCTGCCCGCCGGCCGCGGCCCGGCTTCTGACCGACAATCTCGCCCGTCAGGTGGCGATCAGCCTGATGATCGCCGCGCTCGTCTCGGTGGCGGGCTATGTGCTCGCCGGCTACGGGCCGTTGTGGTTCGGCCGGCAGGACAGTCTCAGCGCTGCGGGGATGATCGCGGCGCTGTCGGGGCTGGCGCTGTTTGCGGCCGCGCTCTTCCGGCGCGGGGGACGCCGCGCCGGCTGAGGCGTCAGGCGGCGGCGGTGCTGCGCTGGCGCCAGGAAACCGCAAGCCGCGTGATCACGATCCCGGCGACCAGGGCAGCCACGAAGATGAACACCTCCGTCACGCCGGTGCCGAGGGCGGGCAGGGCGCCACCCGGACAGAAGCCGGCAATGCCCCAGCCGATGCCGAAGAGGCCGGCGCCGATGAAGAGCTGGGCGTTCAGCGTGCCCTTGGGCGGCACCAG